>NZ_JBSHAM010000043.1:52716-60258 GCF_053611505.1 Amycolatopsis sp. NPDC054798
CGCAAATTGCCGTTCACGGCCTCTTTGGGCTAAGTTTATCCCCACAAGGAGCCCTTCACGGACGTCTCGGGTGTGCTGTGTGCGGGAGGGTTCGCGGTCGCGCGGCGCGCCGGGGTCCCCCGTGCGCGGGCACCTCACTGGGTTTTGCCCCCGGCATCTGGAAGCATGGCGTCGTGCAGGTTTCCGACCCCCCGCATAAGGGCCCCGTCAAGCGGTGGCTGCAGGTGGGCATCCCGGTCGCGGCCGGGGTGCTCGTCGTGGTCTTGGCGTGGCTCGCCGGCCCGGGGCTGCTCGGCATCCAGGCGAAGTCGCCCGGCGCGCCGGTGAACGCCCAGATCACCAAGGCCGTCGACTGCTCGGTTCCCGGTGCGGCCGAATCTGTCTCCTTCCAGCTCGGCGGCAAACCGCGCCAGGGCACCCTCGACAGCTGCGGGCACGGCAAGGACGAGCACCTCCAGGTGCTGGTCCCGGACGACGCACCGGCGGACGGCGTCATCTCGGTCACCGCGCCGGACAGCGCCGTGGGCGCGCAGGACCTGCGGGCGCCGATCGCGCTGGCGCTGCTGGTGTTCGCCTGCTTCTGCGGCGGGATGTACGCCTACCTGGTGATCCGCGGTCCGGGCAAGCTCGCGCTGCTCAGCTGACCTGAACCCAGTCCAGCCCGCGTGAACCACGACAGCCGTAGTGGCGACCAGCTCAGCTGACGTCCGAGTCAGACGCGGCGAAGGTGTTGCAGTCCGCGATCCGGTTGTCCTTCGCTCCGGCCCGCCACCACTGCGCGTAGTGCGCGTTGGTGCCGTGGTCGTGGCTGCGGGAAGTGTTGTCTCCGCGGGTTTCCTGGTCGTTCCAGGCCTTGTTGTACATGTCGCGGGTGATCGTGCCGCCGCGGTCGACGTGCGCGCCGAGGAACATCCCGGAGAAGCACTGCGCCTGCAGTTCTTTGCGGCGCGACATGTCCAGGCCCTCGGGGCTGTTCTGCCCGGCCGCGTAGATCTTCTGCCACGCGGCGTCCATGATGCCCGCGACTTCCTGCACGTGGTGGCCGTACTCGTGGGCGAACAACGCCAGGTAGACGCCGGGGTTGTTGCCGTACTGGTCGGTCTGCAGGCCCTTGAACGGGACGTACAGGTTGTTCTCGCAGTAGTACGCCGCGGTGGCGATGCCGACCTGGATGGTGCCGCATTCGGTGTCGAAGCTCGGCCCGGTCGGGAAGTGCAGCGCGGGCGGCGTGAACGGCAGGTTGTAGGACTCGAGGAACGGGCCCCACGCGGCGTCGAGGCATTTGCTCGCGGCGGTGAAGAACGCTTCCGCACCGTCCTGTGTGCTCGTCCACGGCGGCAGGTTGCACACGCGGTTCTGCAGGCCGGCGTTGCGGTCCTGCAGGATCGGGTGGTCGGCGAGCTTGAGGACCTTGTGCGGGCCCGCGCTGGCCGAGGTGCTCGGGCTTTCCGACGGACTGGTCGGCGTGCTCGAGGTGGTGGCCGAGCCGCTGGTGGGCGGCAGCTGATAGGCGGACGTCGGCGTGGGCGGCGCGGCCTGGTAGCCGGCGTTGCTGGAACCCGACCCGCGGTTGAGCGAAACGATCGCCACGACGCCCAGCGCCAGCACCGCGACCGCGCCGAGGCACAGCCCGACGATCAGCCCGGTCGGCTTGCGCGGCGGTACCGGATAGGACGGCGGCGGCTGCTGCCACGGCGGTCCCTGCGGCGGCGGACCCTGATACGGCGGCTGTTGTCCCTGGTACGGCGCCTGTCCCGGCTGGGCCTGGTATTGACCTTGCGGCTGGCCCGGGTACTGGCCCGGCGGCACCGGTCCTTGGCCCGGCACCGGCGGCGGTTGAACGGTCCCGCGTGGCGGCACCTGGCCGTAGGGCGGTTGCGTCATCAGGGCAGTCCCGGTGGGTCTCGGCGCGGGCCGGGCTTCCCCCGGCTTGCCGTTCAGCATATCGGGGGACGCCCGGTCCGCCGCAGCACTTCGGCGGACTGCCTCCTCGCCCGGACGTCCCCCCAGGTCTGGCCGGGTGCGGACGGCTCTGGAAGAGTGGCGGCAGCAACCGCAGGGCCGTGCAAACGAGGGGCTCCGATGACAAACTCACCCGGTTCGCCCGGGCCGGGGGACGACACGCCTACGCCGAGCCGGGGCTTCGCCGCCCCCGACCCGGGCGCGTCCGCCGCCACTCCGCCGGAGACCGGCGAAACGGACACCTCGTCCTCGCCGTCCGGCACGAGCGCCGGAATTTCGTCGTCCGCCAGCGAAAACACCGGGGCGCGTCCGGCTGACGGGACTGACCAGACTGCCTCGGCTTCACCGTCTGCCAGCGAAAACGCGGCAGCGCGGCCGGGCGGCGAAAACCCGGCCGGCGCTTCGGGCGGCGAGGCCCCGGCTGGAACCACTCCGGCGCAGCCAGGGGAAAACCCGCAGCCCAGCGCGTTCCTGCCGCCCGGCGGAACCCCGCCCCCGGCAGGCGGCCAGTGGCAATCCCCGGGCCCGCAACCGCTTCCGCAGTACCCCGGCGGCCCCCACGGCCGTCCAGGCGCCGGCTGGAGCCCGAACGGACTGGGCAAACCGGGCGTGATCGCGTTGCGCCCGCTGAACCTCGGCGACATCCTCGACGGCGCGATCACCGCGATCCGCCGGTATCCGCTGCTGATCCTCGGGGTGTCCGCGATCGTCGCGGTGGTCTCGGCGGGGCTGGGCCTCGTCGCGTCGCTGTGGCTGGCTCCCGAGGTCAACCGGGTCGCCGCGCTCGGCCCGGCCGCGACTCCGCAACAGCAGCTCGACGCGGCCTACAGCCTGCTCGGCTCCACCCTCACCGCGCTGCTGCCCGCGCTCGTGATCTCCATGCTGGCGCAGACTTTCCTCACCGGTTTCCTCACCGTGGTGATGGGCAAAGCGGTGCTCGGCCGTCCGGTCGACTTCAGTTCGGCGATGCGCGAAGCCGCGCCGCGCCTGCTGCCGCTGCTGGCGGTCACCATCCTGTACACGCTGGCCACGATGGTCGCCGCGGCGTTCTGCCTGCTGCCCGCTGTGCTGCCGTACGTGTTCTGGTCGCTCACCGGGCCCGCGCTGGTGCTCGAACGCGGCACCATCGGGCAGGCGTTCTCGCGGTCGCGCCAGCTCGTGTCGGGCATGTTCTGGCGGGTGTTCGGGATTCTGCTGCTGGCGGCTGTGATCAGCTGGCTGATCTCGGCGATCATCAGCGTTCCGTTCAGCCTCGGCTCGGGCGCGTTCACCAGTATCTTCGACCCGCAGTCCGTGCCGAGGGTGACGACCGGCGGCCTGGTGCTGCAGTCGGTCGGCAAGGTGATCGCGGAGACGATCGTCATGCCGTTCACCGCGCTGGTCACCGTGGTGCTCTACATCGATCAGCGGATGCGCCGCGAGGGCATGGACATCGAACTGGCCAGGGCGGCGGGCATTCAGCCGCCGCAGCAGGCGTGGTGATCGGTTTTCTCGCCGACGTCCCGGTCGACATCGACCGGGACCCCGCCCGGCTGCGGGCGGTGCAGGAACTGACCGATCCGGGCTACGCGGCCGCGCAGCCGGGTTTGCTCGAACGGTTCTGGCAATGGCTCGGGCGGCTGATTTCCGAGCTGTTCAACGCCTTGTCCGGCGTCCCCGGCGGCCCGCTCGGCCTGCTGCTGGTGCTCGCGTTGCTGATCGTGCTGATCGTGGTCGTGCGGCTGCGGGTGGGCAAGGTCGGCCGGTCCGCGAAGACGTCCGGCGAGGTGTTCAGCGGACGGCGGCAGACCGCGGACGAGTACCGGAAAGCCGCCGAGGAAGCGGCCGCTCGCGGCGATTTCGCCGACGCGGTGCGGGATCGGTTCCGTGCGCTCGTGCGCGGGATGGAGGAGCGCGCGCTGCTCGACGTCCGCTCCGGCCGGACCGCGGACGAAGCCGTTGCCGAAGCCGGAAGGTTCCTGCCGGATTTGGCTGGTGAACTCACCGCTGCCGCGCGGCAGTTCGACGACGTGCATTACGGCGGGCGGCCAGGCACCGAAGCCGGATACCGCACACTGTCCGAATTGGACGAACGGGTCCGGCGGGCACGGCCGGTCTTGGCGGACGCATGAGCACAGCTGTTTCGCCGGATCTGCGCCGAATCTGGCGCGGTGCCCGGGTTCCGTTGGCGATCCTCCTGCTGATCGTCCTCGTCGCGCTCGCCATCGTGCTCAGCCGCGGCAAGCAGACCAGCGGCGAGTTCGAACCCGGTTCCTACGAACCGCGCGGCAGTCACGCTCTCGCGCATTTGCTGGAGCAGGAAGGCGTTCAAATCCGCGCCGTGCACACGCTCGCCGAGGCGCGCGAGGCCGCCGACAGCGGAACGCTGCTGATCACCAATCCGCAACTGGTGCCGTCGGACGGGCTGGCCGATCTGCGCCGCCGGGTCGCGCACCTCGTGCTCGTCGCGCCCGGAACGAAGGCGCTGGGCATGGCCGCGCCGACTGTCGAGCCGATGGGCGCGGGAGATATCCGTACGCTGCAACCGGTTTGCACGGTCGGCGCGGCGGTCAGCGCAGGCCCGGTCACGCTCGGCGGACGCCATTACCGCACCGACGACAAGACCGCGCGCGCCTGCTATCGCGACGACGGCGAAGCGACTTTTGTACAGCTGGCTGACCGTACCGGCACCGTGACTGTCCTCGGCGCCGCGGAGGCGTTCACCAACGACCAGATCGCCAAGGAAGGCAACGCGGCGTTCGGCATGCGGCTGCTGGGCGATCACCGGCAGCTTGTCTGGTATGTACCGTCCACAACGGACCCGGCGTTGGAGGGCGAGAAGAAGCCGTTCGTGGACCTGATCCCGCCCGGCTGGCGATACGGCGCGCTGACCGCGGGCATCGCGGTCGTGCTTTTCGCGCTGTGGCGCGCTCGACGGCTCGGGCCGGTGGTGCGCGAACCGTTGCCGGTGGTCGTGCGGTCGGCGGAAACGGCGGAGGGCCGGGCCCGGCTGTACCGGCGGGGCGGCGCGACCGGGCACGCGGCGGAAACCTTGCGCGAGGCAGCCAGGACGCGGCTGCGGAAGAGACTGGGATTGCCGCGCGACGCCGGCCCGCCCGCGGTGGTGGAGACGGTGAGCGCGCGGACCGGCCGGGCGCCGAACGAGGTCGGGGCGGTGCTGTACGGCCCGTCGCCGTCCGACGAGGCGGCGCTGGTGCGGCTGGCAGACCAACTGGACGCGGTGGAACGAGAGGTGGAGCGTTCTTGAGTACCGAACAGATGCAGGACGCGCGGGCGGCCCTGATCGCGTTGCGCACCGAGGTCGGGAAGGCTGTGGTCGGCAACGACGCGGCTGTCACCGGGCTCATCCTCGCGCTGCTCTGCCGAGGGCACGTGCTGCTGGAAGGCGTGCCAGGCGTCGCGAAGACGTTGCTGGTGCGCGCTTTGGCGGCGTCGCTGGACCTGAAAACGACGCGCGTGCAGTTCACCCCGGACTTGATGCCGGGCGACGTCACCGGGTCCATTGTGTACGACGCGCACAGCGGCGAGTTCTCCTTCCGCGAGGGCCCGGTTTTCACGAACCTGCTGCTGGCCGACGAAATCAACCGGACACCGCCGAAGACGCAGTCGTCACTGCTGGAGGCGATGGAGGAACGGCAGGTGTCGATCGACGGCGCCTCGCGGCCGTTGCCGGATCCGTTCGTGGTGGTCGCGACGCAGAACCCGGTGGAGTACGAGGGCACCTACCCGTTGCCCGAGGCGCAGCTGGACCGGTTCCTGTTGAAGCTGACCATGCCGGCTCCGTCGCGTGAGGACGAGATCGGCATTCTTTGGCGGCACGCACAGGGTTTCGACCCGCGAGACCTCGCCGCTGCGGGCGTCCGCCCGGTCGCCGGGGCAGCGGAACTCGCCGCCGCGCGAGAAGCGGTCGCGAAGGTGACCGTCGGCCCGGAAGTGATCGGTTACGTCGTCGACCTCTGCCGCGCGACGCGGGAACTCCCGGCGGTACGCATCGGCGTTTCTCCGCGTGGCGCAACGGCTTTGCTCGCCGTGACGCGCGCGTGGGCGTGGCTGTCCGGCCGGGATTACGCGACGCCTGACGACGTCAAGGCGCTCGCCCGTCCCGCGCTCCGGCACCGCCTCGACGTGCGGCCCGAGGCCGAACTCGAAGGCGTGACCTCGGACGGCGTCCTCGACCGGGTGCTGGCCTCCGTGCCGGTGCCGCGCTAAATGGCAATCACCGGGCGGCTCGGGCTGCTGGCGCTGCTGGGGGCGCTGGTGGTCGGGCTGCTGTTCCCGTCCGGCACCGGCGTCGCGGTTGTGGTCGCGGTGCTGCTGGTGCTGGTCGTCGTGGACCTCGTGCTGGCCGGGAGTGTGCGAGCGCTGCGGTTCTCGCGCAGCGGCACCACTTCCGTCCGGCTGGGAGAACCAGCCGAGGTCACGCTGACCGTGACGAACCCGGGCGGGCGCACCGTCCGCGGCTCGCTGCGGGACGCCTGGCCGCCGAGCGCCGGTGCCGACGACCGGCATCCGCTGGCGGTCCCGTCCGGCGAACGACGTGCTCTCACCACCGCACTGCTCCCGACCCGCCGCGGCGACCGCATTGCGGCAAGGGTGACCGTGCGCGCGGTGGGGCCGCTGGGTTTGGCTGCGCGACAGGGTTCGCACGAGGTGCCGTGGACGGTTCGGGTGCTGCCGCCGTTCCACAGCCGCAAACACCTGCCTTCCCGGCTGGCCCGGTTGCAGCAGCTGGACGGCCGCAACGCCGTGCTGATCCGGGGCCAGGGAACGGAATTCGACTCCCTGCGCGAGTACGTCATCGGCGACGACGTCCGGTCGATCGACTGGCGCGCGACGGCCCGCGCGTCGGACGTGATGGTGCGGACGTGGCGTCCGGAACGCGACCGGCAGGTGGTTTTGGTACTGGACACCGGTCGCGTCTCGGCGGGCCGGGTCGGCGACGCACCGCGCCTGGACGCGGCGATGGACGCGGCGCTTTTGCTGGCCGCGCTGGCTTCCCGGGCGGGAGACCGGGTCGATCTGGTCGCTTACGACCGTCGTGTGCGGGCTTCGGTTCCGAACGCGTCGACGCCGTCTTTGGTGAACGCCTTGGCCACGATCGAACCGTCACTGGTGGAGACGGACGCGCGGGGGATGGTCGCGGAAGTGCTGCGGCGGACGCGGCGGCGGGCTTTGGTGGTGCTGTTGACCGGGCTGGAACCGGCGCCGTTGGAGGAAGGGCTTTTTCCGGTGCTGGGGTCGTTGACGGCTCGGCACGAGGTGCTGGTGGCTTCGGTGGCGGATCCGCGAGTGGCGGAGATGGCGGCTTCGCGGGGGTCTGCGGAGGCGGTTTACGACGCTGCGGCGGCGGAGCGGGCGCTGGCGGATCGGGAGTCGTCGGTGGCGCGGCTGACTCGGCATGGGGTCGGGGTGGTGGACGCGGTTCCGGAGGAGTTGCCGCCTGCGCTGGCTGACCGGTACTTGGCGCTGAAAGCTGCGGGTCGGTTGTAGGTCCGTGAAGGGCCCCGAGAGGGCAATAGTTTCCCAATAAGTGCCCCTCACGGAGATCTACCCCTAATAGGGGAGGGTGTGTCCCGGCGC
>NZ_JBSHAM010000043.1:60268-76802 GCF_053611505.1 Amycolatopsis sp. NPDC054798
GAATTAGATTCCCTCAAGGAGCCCTTCACGGACTTCTACCCAGCTTCGGGAAGGGTGTCTCCGGCGGCTCGGCGGTCCACGTCACCCGTCTCCCCGGACAGCGCCGCCTGCCTCCCCAGCGTGAACACGTACGTCAGGAACAGCAGTTCCACCACCGCCCCGATCCCGATCCGCAGCCACGTCGGCCAGCCGGACGGCGTCACGAACGCCTCGATCACGCCCGACACCAGCAGCACGCACGCCAGTCCCAGCGCCATCACCACCACCGACCGGCCCTGCTCGGCCAGTGCCGCACTCCGCGACCGGCGGCCCGGGTCCACCACCGTCCACCCGAGCTTCAGCCCGGTCCCGGCCGCGATGAACACCGCCGTCAGTTCCAGCAGTCCGTGCGGCAGGAGCAGCCCCAGCAGCACGTCGCCGCGTCCGGCCGACGACATCAGGCCGATCGCTTCCCCGGCGTTCAGCGAGTTCAGCCACAGCGCGCCGATCACCGGCAGTCCGAGCGCGACGCCCAGGAACAGGCACGTCGCCGCCACCCAGGCGTTGTTCGTCCACACCTTCGCCGCGAATGAGCCCGCCGGGCCGTCCGAGTAGTACGTCTCGTATCGGCCGCCGGGTGCGGTCATCGCCTTCAATTCGTCCGGCGAGACCAGCGACGCGCGCACCTGCGGGTCACTAGCGATCCACACGCCCACCACCGCCATCACCGCGACCGACAGCAGCGCCGCCGGGATCCACCAGCGACGGCTCAGGTACACCGCGGCCGGGAAACGGCGGGTGAAGAAGAGCCCGACCTCGCGCCACGCCGGGCTGTGCGACCCGGCGACCGCCGAGCGGCCGCGGGCGACCAGCGCCGACAGCCTCGCCAGCAGGGCCGGGTCGGGTGCGGTCGAGCGGATCATGGACAGATGCGTCGCGGCGCGTTGATACAGCGTGACCAGCTCGTCCGCCTCCTGGCCGGTCAGCCTGCGCCGCCCGGCGAGTTCGCCGAGCCTGCTCCATTCGGCGCTGTGCGCCGCGACGAACACGTCGACGTCCACCGGCCACCTCCTCTTCCGCCAGGATAGAGGCAGGCGCTCTACGCTGGCGTCGTGCAGGAAGAGTCCGATCTCGTCACCGGTGAGGCCGTCGTCCTCGACCTGCGGGTGGCGAAGCTCGCCACCCGCGCGGTCGCGATGCTGCTCGACGTCCTCGTCCAGGCCGCGTTGCTGCTGCTGGTCCTCGTCGCGCTGCTGCTGACCGCGGGGTCGTTCGACTCGGCGCTCACCATCGCGCTGATGCTGACCATGTTCGTGCTGGTGGTGATCGGCTACCCGGTGCTGTTCGAAACGCTCAGCCGCGGCCGTTCGCTCGGCAAACTCGCGCTTGGCCTGCGCGTGGTGCGCCTCGACGGCGGCCCGATCAGCTTCCGGCACGCGCTGACCCGCGCGCTCGCCGGGTTCTTCGTCGACTTCTGGGCCCTCGGCTTCCTCGGCGCGGTGGCTGTCATCGTGTCGCTGACGTCGTCGAACGGCCGCCGCGTCGGCGACTACCTCGCGGGCACCCTGGTGATCCGCGAACGCGTGCCGCAGTCCGCGCAGGCGATTCTCGTGGTGCCGCCCGGGCTGGAAGCGTGGGCCGCGCACTTCGACCTCAGCGGCCTCACCGACGATCTCGCCATGGCCGCCCGCCAGTACCTCGGCCGCTACCACGACCTGCGTCCGGAAGCGGCCGCGTCGCTCGGCTTCGGCTTGGCGCAGCAGGTCTCGGCGACGATCGGGGTGCCGCTGCCGTACGGGATGCCGCCGTGGGTGTTCCTCACCGCGGTGCTGGCCGAACGCCGCAACCGCGACCACGCCCGGATCGCGCCGATGCAGTACGGCCCGCCCGCCTACGCGCCGCCGCCCGTTCCGCCTCCGGCGCCGCCGAAGTCCGACAACCCCTTCACCCCGCCGAGCTGAGGACATGCTCGCCGACGACGTCACCGTCACCACTGGCCAAGACGGTCAGCTCACGGTCATCGAGCGCATCGTCACCGACGCCCCTGCTGTCCACCGCATCGCCGAACGCGTACCCGTCACCGAAGCCGAGGATCGGCTCTACGCGGTCACTGACTTGCGGCTTTCCGGTGCCGCTACCGCCGACGGAACGACGATCACGGTCACTGGGCCAGCCACCGTAAAGTACACAGTGGACGGTGCGGTCGCCGCTGGCGGGCAGATGCGGTTTCAGCTCACTGGAGGCTGGGACCACGCGCTCGACCGGGGCACCGCCGCCTTCAGCGCGCCGGAGGTGTCCACAGCGGACTGTTACGCCGGTCAGCCGGGTTCCTCCCGGCAATGCACTTTCTCCGAACTGCGGAGCGGGGGAGCGCATGTCGAACAGAACGGTCTGCGCCAAGGGGAGCGAATTGACCTAGCTGTCCAAACCGGACCGTTGCCGGAGAACGCCCGGTTCGTCCCGGCTGGACCGTTGGCGGCCTTCGCGCCTGGATTCCCGACAGTCCTCAGTGGTCTGGCCTTGGTGCTTTACCTCCTCCTCGGTGCCAGCGTGCTGCGTCGCCGCACCGGTCCACCTGCTCCCGGCGTCCCGCCCGCGTACATCGCGTATGTCGCGCGAGGGGAACTCGACCTCACGGGAACCGTCCTCGACCTCGTCGCTCGCGGTCATCTGCACATCGCCGACGGCCAGGTCACTCACGGCGAAGCCGACGCGCTCACTCCATTCGAGGAAGCCGTCAAAGCGGCCTTCCCACCTGGTCCGCTTGCTGCCGCGCATCCGCATCACGCCGACTTGCGAGCCCTTCTCGACGCCGAAGCACGCCGCCAGGGCTGGCTGTCCGCGCGGCAATCCCACGTCCGCCGAGCCGGTCTGGTCCTGGCTGCCTTGGGCATCGTGGCCACCGTCGTCCTGGCCGTCACAGTCGGCGAGGCGCTGATCGGCGTCGCGCTCCTGATCGCCGGACTCGCCACCTTCGCCGCAGCCCCGATGATTCCGCCGCAAACCCGGAGCGGCCGAGCATTGGGCACTCCGGCCGAACGTGCCGAATCCCCGCTCGCGACCGAGATCGACGCGATCCAAGCCATGGCCGAACGCCGCTCGGTGGTGTCCGCGCAATGAAACTCGCCGCTCTGCTGGCAATCCCGTTTCTCTGCGCGACCCCCGCCGCGGCGCAAGACCAGCCCTCGCTGCCTGGGCTGCCGCAGAGCGTCGAGGTGGCGTTGAAGGTCCAGCGTGACGGCAGCCTGTCCGTCACCGAGGCAGTGTCGGTGCCGCGCGATACCTCGATGACCCGCACGATTCCGTTGCGCGCCAACGCTCGCGTACTCGGGATCCGCGACATCAGCATCGAAGGCGCGGGCAACGCCGAGTCCGGCAACGACCAGGTGACCTTCTATCTCCGCGGCGGCACGTCCGTCCTCCGGTACACAGTGGACGGTGCGGTCGGCACGAGCCTCGGTGTCGAGCACGTGACCTGGGACGTCGCGGGAGGCTGGGACACCCGCCTCGAACTGGTCCGCGCGACCTTCGCCGCGCCTGCCGTCCCCGACGCGCTCAGCTGCCTCGCCGGCCCGCCCGATTCGACCACCCGCTGCGGTGCCGCGCAGATCGACCACTCCGGCCTGACCCGCGTCTCGGTGCCGAAGCTCCAGCCTGGCTCGCGCGTCCAGTTGACCGCCGAACTCCCCGGCGGCACAGTCGCCGCGACAGAGCGTCTCGTCCCCAGCGGCCCCTTCGCCGCGAGTGCGCCAGTGTGGTGGGCGTGGCTGGCCTTCGCCGTACTGTCGATCGCCGGTGCCGTCAACGTGTTCGTACGTCGCCGCCGCGACCGACAGCCAGGCCGCGCCACTCCCGTACAGCTCCTCGACAACGGGCGCTTCTCTTCGCCGGACGGTGTGCTCCCTGGACACGTAGGACTGCTTCTCGCCGGACGTGTCAGCTCCATCGACCTGGCCGCGACAGTGCTCGACCTATGCGTGCGTAACTATCTATGGGTCAGCGAAGACGGCCCGAGCAATTGGGTGCTCGTACGCCGCAACCCACCCGACGAACACCTGACTGCCTTCGAGCGCGCGGTGTACGAAGCCGCCGTACCGGGCGAAGCCGCGACGCTCGCCGAAGTCCGCGAAGCAGGCGTACGTGAGCTAGTGGCCGACACTGTCCGTCGCGGTTGGCGTGTCCCGAAGCGGTGGTCGAAGATCGGTCCTCGGCTATGTGGGTACGGCGTCTTCCTCACTGTCCTGTTGGCATTCACTGTCGGTTACGCGCAACTCGGGTTGGTGCTTCTCGCCACCGGCATCGCGGTGACGGCAGCTGCTCGGCTTCTGCCGGAGCGGACGAAGGCAGGTCTCGACCTACGCGACCGCCTTCTCGGCCTCAACGCACAGCTGCTCACGATGGAAGCGCCGAACGACGAACTGCTCGTCTCCCGTGCGCTCCCGTACGCGTACGCGCTGGGCGAAGCGGACGCTTGGCTAGTTAACGCTTGTTCGCTGTCGGCGTACTGGTACGGCACACCCGCCGAGGACGCTGTGCCATTAGCGCGGACCAGCGGATTCACAGTCGCACTGACCGTCGCGTTCGAGGGCGCGAGGCACCTCCGACCGGACGAGCCGAAGACGCCCGCGCCTGCGTAGGGTGGAGGCATGGCCGATCCCGAGCTCTTCCGTTTCACGATCGACAACGGTCTGCGCGTGGTGCTCGCTCCTGACCCGACCGCGCCGGTGGTCGGGGTCAGCGTGCACTACGACGTAGGCTTCCGTTCCGAGCCGGAGGGGTTGACCGGTTTCGCGCACCTCTTCGAGCACCTGATGTTCCAGGGCAGCGAAAGCCTGGAGAAACTGGCGCACTTCCGGCACGTGCAGTCCAGCGGCGGCACCTTCAACGGCTCCACGCACCCGGACTACACCGACTACTACGAGGTGCTGCCCTCGGCCGCGCTGGAACGCGCGCTGTTCCTCGAAGCCGACCGGATGCGCGCGCCGAAGCTGACCGCGGAGAACCTGGCGAACCAGATCGAGGTCGTCAAGGAGGAAATCCGGCTGAACGTGCGCAACCGGCCGTACGGCGGATTCCCCTGGATCCTGTTGCCGCCGGTGCTTTACTCCACCTTCGCCAACGCGCACGACGGCTACGGCGCCTTCGAAGACCTCGAGGGCGCGACGCTGGACGACTGTGCCGCCTTCTTCGACACCTTCTACTCGCCGGCCAACGCGGTGCTGACCGTCGCCGGCGATTTCGAGGTGGAGAACGCGAAGGCGCTCGTCCAGAAGCACTTCGGCGACGTCCCGCACCGGCCGGCTCCGGTCCGTCCGTCGTTCGCCGAGCCGCTGCCCACCACCCAGCTGACGGGCGAGCACACCGACGCGCACGCGCCGCTGCCCGCGCTGGCCGTCGGCTACCGGATGCCGGACCCGATCAACGACCTCGACGGCTACCTCGCGTACCTGGTGCTGGCCGGCGTGCTCACCGACGGTGACGGTTCGCGGTTGCAGCAGCGGCTGGTGCACGTCGAACCGCTGGTGGTCGACATCGGCGCCGGAGCCGGGCTGTTCGGCCCGTTCGAGGCGCGCGACCCGGACACGTTCACCATCACCGCGATCCACCCGCCGGAGGTGCCGCGCGAGCGCGTGCTCGCCGCCCTGGACGAGGAGCTGGAGAAGCTCGCGTCCACCCCGCCGGACGAGCAGGAACTGAAGAAGGTCACCGCGCGCTGGGCGGCCAGCCTGCACGCGGAGCACGACCGGCTCGTGTCGCGCACGCTCGCGCTCGGCGCGTTCGAACTGCTTTACGGCGACGCGTCGCTGGTCTACCAGCTCGCCGACCGCCTGTCCGCGGTCTCCGGCGAGGCGGTGTCCGCTGCGGCGAAGGCGCTGCGCCCGGACGCGCGCGCCGTGCTCGTCGTGAAGCCCGCAAGCACCGAAGGGACGGAACAGTGACCTCGGCTGAACAGGTCAAAGCCGCACACCGCAGCGCCGAGGAGATCGGCCGCACCGCCACCGGACCGCGTCCGCTGCCCGCGCTCGGGCACCAGCGCGCCGCCGGCGATCTGTCCCATGTGGACACCACGCTCTCCAACGGGCTGCGCGTGCTCGCGGTGCGCAAGGCGAGCGTCCCGATGGTCGAACTGCGGCTGTGGATCCCCTTCGCGGGGGAGGACCGGATGCACGCGGCCACCGCGGAGGTGCTCGCGGAAACCGTGCTCACCGGCACGGCGCGGCGCGACCGGGTGGAAATCGACGCCGAGGTCGCGCTCATCGGCGGCGACCTCAACGCGGGCGTGGACCCGGAGCGGCTGTACTTCGGCGGCACCGCGCTGTCCGACGGCCTGCCGACGCTGCTGGACGTGCTCGGCGACGTGCTCACCGGTGCCACGTACGGCGACGCGGAGGTCGCGCGCGAGCGGGAGCGGCTGATCGAGCGCATCGCGGTGTCGCGCACGCAGCCGCGCACCATCGCGCGCGAAGCACTGCAGAAGCACCGGTACGGCGACCACCCGGCGACCCGCGAGGTCCCGCAGGCCTCCGATGTTGCTGCTGTCGCTCCGGATCAGGTGCGCGCGCTGCACAACGCTTCGGTGCTGCCGCGCGGTGCCGTGCTGGTGTTGGTCGGAGACCTTGACCCGCAAGCGGTTCCGGCCGAACTGGAGCGCGCGCTGGGCGGCTGGAAGTCGGACCGTTCGGCTGTGGTGCTGCCGCCGCTGCCCGAGCTGACCGGCGGCAACGTCCTGCTGGTGCCGCGCGCCGGCGCGGTGCAGTCGCAGATCCGGTTGTCCGCGCAGACGGTGCCGCGCGTCGACCCGCGCTACCCGGCGCTTCAGCTGGCGAACCTGGCGTTCGGCGGGTATTTCTCCTCGCGGCTGGTGGAAAACATCCGCGAGGACAAGGGATACACCTACGGCGCGCACTCGGGCTTCGAGTTCACCGGCAAAACCGCAGTGGTCAATGTGGACGCGGACACCGCCAACGAGGTCACCGCGGCGGCGTACCTGGAAACCCGCTACGAGCTGTTCCGGCTCGGCACCGTGCCGCCGACTGCCGAAGAGGTCGAATCGGTGCGGCAGTACGCGATGGGCTCGCTGGTCACCGGCACGTCCTCGCAGGGCGGGCTCGCCGGGCAGCTGATGGCGCTGGCGTCGAACGGCCTCGGCATCGAGTGGCTGCAGAGCCACCCGGAGCGGCTCGCGGCGGTCACTGCGGACCAGATCGCCGAGGCGGCGGCGGAGTTCTTCGCGCCGGGCCGGTTCACCGGCGTCGTGGTCGGCGACGCGGAACTCCTCGCGCCGAAGCTGGCCGCGCTCGGCGTTTCCACCAGCGAGAAGGACTGATGAGCGTTCCGTTCGAACTAGGGGCCCTGCCGACACTGTCTCGTTCCACAGTGGACCGTCAGGAAACCTTGCGCACCAACCCGGAGCGGCTCGCCGCCAAATGGTCGGAAGCCCGCGTGGTGCTGCTCGACGACACCGGCCGCACGCCGGTCGTCGAGGGCAGCTCCGCGCTGGCCACCCGCAAGGCGATGGACTTCGGCACCGAACCGCCCGCCGACGCGGTGTTCCTCGGCGAGTGGGAGGACGTCGACTACTGGTCGCTGCCCGGCCGTCTCGAAGGCGACGCGGACACCGTGCGGCTGGCGGGCAGCTGGGGCGTGATCGAAGAGGTGCCGCGCGCCAACGGCGAACTCTGGGTCGAGCTGCGCGGCTACGGCGAGCAGCTCGACGACACGTCGGCCGGGCTGTTCACCACCGCGCAGGCGCTGCGGAACTGGCGTCGGCAGTCGCGGTTCTGCACCCGCGACGGCTCGCCGACGCAGCTGACCCAGTTCGGCTGGGCCAGCCGCTGCGAAGCCAAGGGACACGAGGAATACCCGCGCACCGACCCGGCGGTGATCTGCCTGGTGCACGACCTCGACGGGGTCAACGGTTCGCACGTGCTGCTCGCCCGGCAGCCGATCTGGCCGCCGGACCGGTACTCGGTGCTCGCCGGATTCGTGGAGGCGGGGGAGTCCCTGGAGGGCTGCGTCGTCCGCGAAATCCGCGAGGAGGCCGGGATCGAGGTGGGGGACGTGCGGTATCTCGGCAGCCAGCCGTGGCCGTTCCCGCGCTCGATCATGCTGGGCTTCACCGCGCGTGCGGACCGCGACGCGCCGCTGGTCCCGGCTGAGGGCGAGATCGAGGAAGCGCTGTGGGTGTCCCGAGAGGACGTCCGGACCGCGTTCCGCAACGCCGGGACCGGGGTGCCGACGCCGATCGCCGGTGGCGCGTCGAACCTGCTGCTGCCGGGGAACTCGTCGATCGCCCGCGTGATGCTCAAGGCTTGGGCAGACGCCGAAGAGTGACGGACAGTGTCCGCGCCTGAGCCCGGTTCTGTCCGTGAAGGGCCCCTTGAGGGAATCAGATTCCCTCAAGGGGCCCTTCACGGCTTTCTGGGGTCGGACCGTGAAGCTGCGTGCTGGCTTGGGCGGCGCTTGGTGCCGCGTTAGGTTCCTGGCAGCTCAAGGGTGCTTCCCGGGCCGAGCGGTTTCAGCGCGTAGCTGGCTTCCGCCGCGCCTCCCTTCGTGATCCCGGAATTCCCGGACCACCCCGGCCGCTGGTCTGCCGCCCTGCACGGTCCGCGCCCGCCCGGTCACCCTGTGCCGGTCGCCGTCATCCCGCGGTATCAAGCCGTTACCCCGCTGTTTCCCGAGCCCATTGACGCCGTGTGGCCGCGCTCACTACAGTCCCGGAAAACCGTCTGTAAAGTTTCCTAATAAAGGAGCAGCCAGGTGCGAGCCGGCAGTCCGCGAACGTTGCGCGAGATGAACGACCGCGCCGCGATCGAGGCGTTGCTGCGGAACGGACCGCTCACCCGGGCCGAACTCGAGGCCGCCATCGGGCTGTCGAAACCCGCCACCGCGCAGCTGCTCACCCGGCTTGAGCAGGAAAATCTCGTCGGCAAGGCGGGGGAGCGCGCCGGCGGCGGACGCGGACCGCGCGCTCAGCTGTGGGCGGTCAACGGCGGTCTCGCGCACGTCGCGGCCGTCGATCTCACCCCGCGGGTCGCGGACTTCGTGGTCGCCGACGTCGCCGGGGCGGTCCTCGCCGAGTACCGCGTGCAGCTCCCGGTGGCCGAGGACGCGGACGTCGTCGGTTCGTTCGGCCAGGCGCTGCGCCGGGTCACCAAGGCCGCTGGCATGCAGCTCGACGATCTGGCCAATGTGGTCATCGGCGCGCAGGGCGCGTTCGACCCGCGCACCGGGTTGCTGTCCTCGGCCCCGCACATCCCGGGCTGGCTCGGGTTCAACGTTCCGGCGCGGCTGAGCGACGAACTCGGCGTGACGGTCAAGATCGAGAACGACGTAAACCTTGTCGCGGTTGAGGAAATGACCGTCGGCAACGCGCAGGACGTGGACGATTTCGTCCTGGTCTGGCTGTCCGAGGGCGTCGGCGGCGCGGTCGTCATCGGACGGCGGCTGCTGCGCGGCGCGACCGGTGGCGGCGGCGAGATCGACTGGATGCGCGTGCCCGATCCGGCCACTGTGGACACTGGCGACAGCTGGCCGTCCGCCGGCGCCCGGTACGGCAACCTGGTCGACTCGTCGGCGATCGTCCGGCTCGCGAAGGCGCACGGCATCACCGCGGACAGCGGCTGGGACGCCGTCACGCAGGCTCGACACGTGGCGCACCAAGGGTTTCTGGACGATCTCGCCCGTCGCGTCGCGAGCGGGGTCGCCAGCCTCGTCGCGGTCGCCGACCCGCAGCTCATCCTGCTGTGCGGCGAGACCAGCCGCGCCGGCGGCGACGAGTTCGCGGCGATCGTCGCGGAAAAGCTGCACGAACTGGTCCTGCCGCGCACGCCCGTCGGCGTCGCTTCGGTGCAGGGCAACGCGGTGCGCGCCGGTGCTCTGCAGTCCGCGCTCGCCACCGCCCGTGAGGACGTCTTCGGCGTCGTCACCCCCACGCTCCTCGGGCCGCGCCGGTCCGCCGGAGAGCAAGCCCCGTCCCCGACCGAGTAGACCCACCCGATGGACAGGAGGGTTCATGTCCGCTCCCACCCGCATCCGGAGGCTCGCGCGAAAGCGCGGATCTCTGCTGCTCAGCGCCGTAGCGGCGAGCACGCTGCTGGCGACCGCCGCGTGCGGTGCCGCCGCGCCCGCAGGCGGCGGTGACGCCGCGGCCCCGCCGAACAAGGACGACAAGCTCACCATCACCGTCTACAGCAAATTCACCGACCGCGAGTACGGCGTGGTCACGAAGGCGCTCGACAAGCTCAAGGCGAAGTTCCCCAACATCACCATCAAGCACGAGGGGAACCAGGACGACGACAAGCTCACCCAGTCGATCCGCGGCGGCAACCCGCCGGACGTGGCGATCTCGTTCTACACCGACAACCTCGGCGCCTGGTGCTCCACCGGCAGCTTCCAGGACCTGAAGCCCTACATCGAGCGCGACAAGATCGATCTCGAGCAGATTCCGCAGGCGGTCCGCGACTACACGTCGTACCAGGGCAAGCGGTGCGCGATGCCGATGCTCGCCGACGTGTACGGGTTCTTCTACAACAAGGCGCAGTTCGCCGCCAAGGGCATCGCCGGTCCGCCGAAGAACACCACGGAACTGTTCGAGGACGTCCAGAAGCTCACCGAGTTCAACCCGGACGGCTCGATCAAGACCGCGGGCTTCCTGCCGTCGATGCCGTTCTACGCCAACCAGGCGCAGTACTGGGCACCGAACTTCGGGGCGAAGTTCATGGGCCCGGACGGGAAATCGTCGCTCGCTTCCAGCCCCGGCTGGAAGGAGATGTTCGAATTCCAGAAGAAGCTCATCGACTTCTACGGCGGGCACGAGAAGGTCGAGAAGTTCAAGGCCGGCCTCGGTGACGAGTACTCGAAGGACAACGGGTTCCAGACCGGCAAACTGTCGATGATCTACGACGGCGAGTTCCGCACCGCGTTCATCAAGGACCAGGTGCCCTCGCTCGACTACGGCACCGCTCCCGCTCCGGTGCTCGACAGCCTGGCGAGCCAGTACGGCGGCGGGTTCGGCACCGGCACGATCATCGCGATCCCGAAGGGCGCGAAGAACCCCGGCGCGGCGTGGGAGCTGATCAAGCAGGCCTCGCTCGACACCGACACCCTCGTCGAGATGGCCAACGGCCTGAACAACGTGCCCAGCACCAAGGATTCGCTGAACTCGCCGAATCTGAAGATGCCGCCGCAGTTCAAGACCTTCACCGACATCTACAACAGCGGCAAGCTGGTCGCCAACCCGACCACGCCGATCGGCGACGCGTTCCTCAAGGCGGTCAACGACTTCGCCGAGAAGTGGCAGGCCGGGTCGGTGCCTGATCTGGCGGCGGGCCTGAAGAAGGTCGACGCGCAGATCAACGACGAGCTGGCGCAGAAGGGCGCCGGCGGATGACCACGCTGACCGCAGCGGAAACCGGAACCTCCTCCGCGCCGAATCAGGCGCGGAGGGGGTCTCCCCGGGCCAAGCGCAGGCGCACGGTGTTCTGGTTCATGGCACCGGCCACCCTCGGGTTCCTCATCTTCTTCGCCTACCCGCTCGGCGCGACGCTGTTCTACTCGTTCACGCGCTACGACCTGATCAACCCTCCACAGTGGATCGGGTTCGACAACTACGTGCGCATGTTCACCAGCGAGCCGCTGGTGAAAACCGCCGCGTACAACACGTTGT
The DNA here is from genome assembly GCF_053611505.1 of Amycolatopsis sp. NPDC054798. Lineage (NCBI taxonomy): Bacteria > Bacillati > Actinomycetota > Actinomycetes > Pseudonocardiales > Pseudonocardiaceae > Amycolatopsis > Amycolatopsis sp. NPDC054798. The sequence continues at coordinate 71,916 of NZ_JBSHAM010000043.1, forward strand.
GGCTGGTGATCATCCTGACCGTCTGCCGGGTGCTGTTCTCGCTCGGCGTGGCGTCGGTGATTTCGCGGCTGAAGTCGGGCATCGGCCTCGTCCGCACGCTCTGCTACCTGCCTGCGCTCGCCCCGCCCGCGGCGGCGACGCTCGCGTTCGTCTTCGTGTTCAATCCGGAATTCGGTCCGGTGAACAGGTTCCTGCGGCTCGTGGGCATCGACGGCGGGTTGTGGTTCAACAGCCCGGAAATGTCGAAGCCCGCGCTGACCCTGCTCGCACTGTGGGGTTCGGGCGAGCTGATGATCATCATTCTCGCCGCGTTGCTGGACGTTCCGGCCGAGCAGTACGAGGCCGCGGAACTCGACGGGGCCGGCCCGGTGCGCCGGTTCTGGCACGTGACGCTGCCGTCGATCTCGCCGGTGCTGCTGTTCGGCGTGGTCAACTCGATGATCTACGCACTGCAGTTCTTCACCCAGGCGATTGTCGCCGCGTCCGCTTCCGCGGGCACGGCGGACGTCGCGGGTAACTCGAAACTGATTGGTGCGCCGGAGAACTCGACGCTGACGTATCCGATCTGGTTGTACGTACAGGGTTTCCGATACTTCAACATGGGCTACGCGGCCGCGATGGCGGTGCTGCTGTTCCTGGTATCCGCTGGTTTCACGTGGCTTTTGGTGCGGCAGATGCGTAAGAGCCAACATCAGGAGGAGGGCGCATGACCACGATTTCGGCCCCGGCGCCCCCGGCTCCTCCGGTGCATCCGCGAGAGAAGTTCAAGCGGCGCTGGGACAAGAACCTGTCCTTTGTGGCCACGCACGCGGTCGGCATCGCGCTCGGCGTGATCTTCATGCTGCCGTTGCTGTTCGTCTTCCTCACCTCGGTGATGAAGAGCGATCAGGCGATGACGTCGAGCCTGTGGCCGACCGAATGGCATTTCGAGAACTTCATCGAGGTGTTCAAGAAGGCTCCGCTGCTGGAGTACTTCGGCAACAGCCTGCTGTACTCGGCGCTGGCGACGGCCGGGGCGCTGCTCTCGGCGATCCCGGCGGCGTACGGGCTGGCGAAACTGCGGTGGCGCGGGCAAAACCTGTGCTTCATGCTTGTCGTCGTCGCGATGATGCTGCCGCCGCAGGTCACCGTCGTTCCGCTGTACGACCTGTGGGTGCGGCTCGGGTTCACCGGCACCCTGGTGCCGCTCATCGTGCCGTACTTCTTCTTCGACGCCTTCTCGATCTTCCTGCTGCGGCAGTTCTTCCTCACCATTCCGAAGGACTACCTCGAAGCGGCGAAGATCGACGGCTGCAACGAGTTCCGGGTGCTCACGCGGGTGCTGATCCCGATGGCGAAGCCGGGGATCGCGGCCACCGCGATGTTCTGCTTCCTGTTCACCTGGAACGACTATTTCGGACCGCTGCTCTACACCGGCGAGAACAAAGACAACTGGCCGCTTTCACTGGCGATCGCGTCCTTCCGAGGCATGCACCACGTCCAATGGAACCTCACGATGGCCGCGACCGCGCTGATCATGCTGCCGGTGATCGTGCTGTTCGTGTTCGCGCAGAAGTCGTTCGTCAAGGGCATCACGTTCACGGGAGTCAAGGGATGAAACTGGCAGTGGTCGGCGGTGGGTCCACCTACACGCCGGAGCTGATCGACGGCATCGCCGGGCGGCGCGCGTCGCTCGACGTCGATGAGATCGTGCTGATCGACCCGGACGCCTACCGGGTCGACGCGGTCGGCGGGTTCAGCCAGCGGCTGCTGGACCACGCGGGACATCCGGCCCGCGTGCGCACCACGGCGAATCTGGAGGAGGGCGTCGACGGCGCGTCGGCGGTCCTCATCCAGTTGCGCGTCGGCGGCCAGAAGGCGCGCGCCTCGGACGAGACGTTCCCGCACCTGTGCGGTTGTGTCGGCCAGGAAACCACCGGCGCGGGCGGTCTGGCGAAGGCGCTGCGCACGGTGCCGGTGGTGCTCGACATCGCCGAACGCGTTCGCAAGGTCGCCGGGGACGACACCTGGATCGTCAACTTCACCAACCCGGTCGGCATCGTCACCCGCGCGCTGCTGCAGGAGGGCCACCGCGCGGTCGGCCTGTGCAACGTCGCGATCAACCTGCAGCGCAAGTTCGCGAAGCTGCTCGGGGCTTCGACCGGCGACGTGAAACTGGTCCACACTGGACTGAATCACCTGAGCTGGGAGCGCGGCGTCCTGGTCGACGGGGTCGACCGGCTGCCGGAACTCCTTGCCCAGCACGCGGAATTCCTCGGCGAAGAGGTCAGTGTTCCGGTCGAGTGGATGCGGCGGATGCGGGCTGTGCCGTCGTACTACCTCAAGTACTACTACTCGCACGACGCGCAGGTCGCCAAGCAGCAGACCGAGCGTCCGCGCGCCGAGGTGGTCAGCGACGTCGAGGAAGAACTGCTCAAGATCTACCTCGACCCGGAGCAGGTCACGAAGCCGGAGTCGCTGGAGAAGCGCGGCGGCGCGTACTACTCGGAGGCGGCGGTGCAGCTCGTGCACGCGCTCACTTCCGGCGGTGCCGCCGAGGAACACGTGGTGAACGTCCGCAACAACGGCACGTTCGACTTCCTGCCGGACGACGCGGTCATCGAAGTTTCGTCCACTGTGGATTCCGCGGGCGCGACCCCGATTCCGCAGTCTCCGGTCGACCCGCGGTTCGCCGGGCTGATCGCCGGGGTCACCGCGTACGAGCACCTGGCACTGGACGCCGCGATCAAGGGCGGCCGGGACCGGGTCGCGGACGCGTTGCTCGCGCATCCGCTGGTCGGCCAGTACGCCAAGGCCGACCCGCTCGCCGACGAACTCGTCGCACGCAACCGGGATTTCCTGCACTGGGCGCGGGCATGAGCGACGCCGTCGTCGCGATCGACGGGGGGAACAGCAAGACCGAGGTGCTGGTGGTTTCGCGGGACGGCGTCGTGCTCGGCGCCTCCCGCGGCCCCGGCGTTTCTCCCCAGCGCGTCGGAGTCGGCGGATGTGTTGCCGCACTGGAAGAATTCGTTCAGGAAGCCCTCCGCTCCGGTGGCCTGCCGACTGAACCGCCGTTCGCCGTGCACACTTCGGCCTACCTGGCCGGTCTCGACTTCCCCCGGGAAGAAGAGGCGCTGCACAAGGCGTTGTCGGCACGCGGCTGGAGTTCCACTTTGGACGTCGGCAACGACGTGCTCGCTCTCTTGCGAGCCGGAAGTTCCGACGGCACCGGGGTAGCGGTGGTGTGCGGCGCGGGAATCAACGGCGCTGGCTTCGCCCCGGACGGCCGGTCGTACCGCTTTCCCGCGCTGGGCAAGGTGTCCGGCGACTGGGGCGGCGGTTACCGGCTGGGCGAGGAAGCCCTGTGGTGGGCCGTCCGAGCGGAAGACGGTCGTGGTCCGCGGACCGCGCTGGAATCGGCGGTCGCGGAGTACTACGGTGCCTCGACGCTGCTGGATGTGGTGCAGGGCCTGCATTTCGAGGAAATCGACGCCGCCTCGATCCATGGTCTGTGCCCGCTGTTGTTCGAGGTGGCCGCGGCCGGTGACGAGGTCGCACAGGACGTCGTGACGCGGTTCGCGGAGGAAGTCAGCCTGTTGGTGGCCGCGATCATGCGCCGCCTGGACCTCACGGCGTCGGCTCCCGAGGTCATCCTCGGCGGCGGCGTGCTGACCGGGGTCGGTGCGTCGGTGATCGCGGACATCGAACGGCGGTGCTTGAAAGTGGCACCGCGGGCACAGGTGCGCGTGGTGGAGGTGAACCCGGTTGTCGGCGCCGCACTGTTCGGTTTGGACAAAATCGGGGCTTCCGACTCCGCGAAGGCGGCATTGAAGGCCGCGACTCAACGCGCGTGAGAGGTGGGGTGTCTGCCCGAAAACAGCCACCCCCCTCGCGTCAGGCGGTGAGGTTCTTGCCGGTCTCCAGAACGGACTTCAAGTCCGACAGGACCCACGCCCAGCCGCCGCCCGCGTTCTCGCCCGGTCCGGCGTTGACATCCTCGTGCTGGCCGGACACGAGGGCCGCGTGGTTGGGCGCGCCGGTCACGTCGTGGGTGACGGTGAGCCGGGTGCCCGCAGTCTGCGTTTGTTCGATGTCGTAAGTGACCGTGGTGTACGGCTCGGCGACAAGACTCGGGTCCATCTGCAGTTTCCACGTGATCACCAGCTTGCGCGGCGGATCGACCTCGAGCACTTCGCCGTCGAGGAGATCGCTGGTGAATCCGGAGTCGATGAACTCCTGGGTCGGCTTGGTGCGGTGCTTGCCGCCGCGCTTGAGGTCGAATTCGGCCAGACCGGTGTAGCCGTACTTCGCCGTCCATTCCGGCTTGGTGATGGCGTCCCACACCGCCTGCGGGGTGGCCTTGATGTAGACGCGGTTGACCTGAACGGTCGTGGTGTCGCTCATTTTCCGGGCTCCTTGAAGGATTCTTCGGCTTCGAGCTGGGCTTTGAGGTCCAGCAAGGCCGAGGTGTGGTGTGCGGTGTACTTGTCGATCCAGCGGTCGTGGATCTGGCGGATCGGGACCGGGTTCAGGAAATGCCGCTTCTCCCGGCCTTCCTTGCGCGAGACGACCAGCTCGGCCTCCTCGAGCAGCTTGAGGTGCTTCATCACCCCGAACCGGCTCATGTCCACTTCGGACTCCAGCTCGGTGAGCGTGCGGCCGTCCCGCGCGTAGAGCAGGTCGAGCAGGAACCGGCGGGTCGGATCCGCCAGAGCCTTGAAAATCAGGTCCTCGTCGGGCACGCACCGAGAATAGGTGACCAAAAGGTCACATGTCAACCAAGAGAACGGCCGCCGGGGGTGTCCCCCAGGGGAAGCCCGCGGCCGGGCACGGGGGGGGGCGGGGAGTGGAGCCCAAGCGAGGCTGCAAACGCTAGCCAACCCACCGCTAACACACACCAAAAAC
>NZ_JBSHAM010000044.1:0-75014 GCF_053611505.1 Amycolatopsis sp. NPDC054798
CCTATCCGACCCCTACCGGGGGTTGGGGGGTTGTTTGACAAGCATTGTTCCCCTCCTCTAAACGCACCCCCGAACCGTCAGCACACTTGGCTTCGGGGTGCCCCACGCCAACCCCACAGCAATGTCGCCGCCAGGCGACGAGCCGAAACCCATCCCACACAACAAAAACGGGCCCGTCCGGCAAAAGCCGGACGGGCCCGTTCTAAAACAAACGCGGATCAGCTAACGGTGGCCGAACCACCAGCAGCCTCGATCTTCTCCTTGGCAGAACCGGAGAACGCGTGCGCGGTCAGCTCGAGCTTGACCCCGTTCAGGTCCCCGTTGCCGAGAACCTTCACAAGCTTGCCCTTGCGAACGAGACCGTTCGCGGCCAGCTCCTCCGGCCCGACCTTGCCACCGTCGGCGAAGACGCGGGCGATGTCGCCCACGTTCACCGGCTGGTACTCGGTGCGGAACCGGTTCTTGAACCCACGCAGCTTCGGCAGCCGCATGTGGATGGGCATCTGCCCACCCTCGAACCCGGCGGGCACGTTCTTCCGGGCCTTGGTGCCCTTCGTGCCGCGACCCGCCGTCTTGCCCTTCGAACCCTCACCACGGCCGACGCGGATCTTGTCGCGCTTGGCGCCAGGAGCCGGACGAAGGTGGTGGATCTTGATGGCGGTCATGCCTGGACCTCCTCGACCTCCACCAGGTGGCGGACGGTGTGGATCAGGCCGCGCACCTGGGGGGTGTCCTCACGCACGACGCTCTGGCGGATCTTGCGCAGCCCGAGGGTGCGCAGCGACTCGCGGTGAGCGTGCTTCGTGCCGATCTTGCTCTTGACCTGAGTGACCTTGAGCTGAGCCATGTCAGACCCCCTGGCCGGCACGCTGGCGCAGCATCCGGGCCGGGGCGACGTCCTCGAGCGGCAGACCGCGGCGAGCGGCCACCTCCTCCGGACGCTGCAGACCCTTCAGGGCCGCCACCGTCGCGTGCACGATGTTGATGGCGTTGTCGGAGCCGAGCGACTTCGACAGCACGTCGTGGACGCCCGCGCACTCCAGCACCGCGCGCACCGGGCCGCCGGCGATGACACCGGTACCAGCGGAGGCGGGACGGAGCAGCACGACACCGGCGGCTTCCTCACCCTGGATCGGGTGCGGAATGGTGCCGGCGACGCGCGGAACGCGGAAGAAGTTCTTCTTCGCTTCCTCGACGCCCTTGGCGATGGCCGCGGGAACTTCCTTGGCCTTGCCGTAGCCGACGCCGACCTGACCGTCGCCGTCGCCGACGACCACCAGAGCGGTGAAGCTGAAGCGACGACCGCCCTTGACGACCTTGGCGACGCGGTTGATCGTCACGACCTTCTCAAGGTGCGGGGTCTTGTCCTGGGCCGCCCCGCCACGGCCGCCGTCGCGCCGGTCGCGACGGTCCCGACGGTCACCGCGGTCGTTGCCGCCCTGACCCGGTCCGCCCTGGCCGCCGCCGAATTGCCGTGTACGTCCCGGCATCAGGCTTTCCTTCCATTCACGAGCATGTGCATCAGAACTTCAACCCCGCCTCGCGGGCGGCGTCGGCGAGCGCGGCGATGCGGCCGTGGTAGGCGTTGCCGCCACGGTCGAACACCACGGCTTCGATGCCGGCGTCCTTGGCGCGCGAAGCGACCAGTTCGCCGACCTTGGCCGCCTTGGCCTTCTTGTCGCCCTCGAAGGACCGCAGGTCCGACTCGAGGGTGGACGCCGACGCCAGCGTGTGGCCGGCGAGGTCGTCGATCACCTGCACGGTGATGTGCCGCGAGGACCGCTTGACGACCATGCGCGGACGCACCGGCGTCCCGCTGATCTTCTTGCGGAGGCGGAAGTGCCGACGGGTCTTGGCGACGCGGCGGCGGGTCGAGATGTCCTTGCCGACCGGCTTGCGCTTCGTGGTAGTCGTGTCGCTCATCACTTACCCGTCTTTCCGACCTTGCGGCGGATCTTCTCACCCTCGTAGCGCAGGCCCTTGCCCTTGTACGGGTCCGGGCGGCGCAGCTTGCGGATGACCGCGGCGGTCTGGCCGACCTTCTGCTTGTCGATGCCGGACACCGAGAACCGGGTCGGCGACTCCACCTTGAAGGTGATGCCTTCCGGCGCCTCGATCTTGACCGGGTGGCTGTAGCCGAGCGCGAACTCGAGGTCCGATCCCTTGGCCTGCACGCGGTAACCGACGCCGTGGATTTCGAGCTTCTTCTCGTAGCCCTCGGTCACGCCCACCACGAGGTTGTTCACCAGCGTGCGGGTGAGACCGTGCAGAGCCCGGCTCGTGCGCTCGTCGTCCGGACGCTTCACCAGCAGCGTGCCGTCCTCGTCGCGCTCGACGAAGATCGGCTCGGCGACGGTGTGCTCCAGGGTGCCCTTCGGCCCCTTGACCTTGACGTTCTGGCCGTCGATGGTCACCTCGACCCCGGAGGGGACGGCGACCGGCAGCTTTCCGATGCGTGACATGTCTGTGCCCCCTTCCTTACCAGACGTAGGCGAGGACTTCGCCGCCCACGTTGTTGCGCTTGGCCTGCCGGTCGGTCTGCAGGCCGCCGGACGTCGAGATGATCGCGACGCCGAGGCCGCCGAGAACGGACGGCAGTTCGGTCGATTTTGCGTAGACCCGCAGACCCGGCTTGGAGACGCGGCGAAGGCCGGCGATGCTCCGCTCGCGGTTGGGGCCGTACTTCAGCTCGACGACCAGGTTCTTGTGCTTCTCGCCCGGCTCGTCGCGGTAGCTCGCGATGTAGCCCTCGCGCTTGAGGATCTCGGCGATGTTCGCCTTGATCTTCGAGTGCGGAAGCACGACCTCGTCGTGGTAAGCCGAGTTCGCGTTGCGCAGACGGGTCAAGAAGTCTGCGATGGGGTCGGTCATCGTCATGGTGACCTGTCAACCTTTCTCGCCTGGTTCCCCGCCTCGCCCGGCCGGAGCGGTCTCCGGCCGGGTCGGCGGGGCCTGTGGCGAACTGGGAATAGAGTTTCGAGCCTTACCAGCTGGACTTGTGGACACCGGGCAGTTCGCCCGCGTGCGCCATCTCCCGGAGGCAGATCCGGCACAGGCCGAACTTGCGGTAGACCGAGTGCGGACGCCCGCACCGGTTGCAACGGGTGTAGGCGCGCACCGCGAACTTCGGCTTCTTCGAAGCCTTGCTGACTAGCGCTTTCTTGGCCATCGGCTCAGTTCTCCTTGAACGGGAAACCGAGCTTGCGCAGCAACGCCCGGCCCTCGTCGTCGGTGGTGGCGGTCGTGACGACGGTGACGTCCATGCCGCGAGGGCGGTCGATGTCGTCCGGGTTGATCTCGTGGAACATCGACTGCTCGTTGAGACCGAACGTGTAGTTGCCGTTGCCGTCGAACTGCTTGGGCGAAAGCCCGCGGAAGTCGCGGATACGGGGCAGCGCGATGGTCAGCAGCCGGTCGAGGAACTCCCACATCCGGTCGCCGCGCAGCGTGACGCGCGCGCCGATCGGCTGGCCCTCGCGCAGCTTGAACTGCGCGATGGACTTGCGAGCCTTGCGGATCTCCGGCTTCTGCCCGGTGATCAGGGCGAGGTCGCGGACCGCGCCGTCGATCAGCTTGCTGTCCCGGGCGGCGTCCCCGACACCCATGTTCACGACGATCTTCACGACGCCGGGAATCTGGTGCACGTTGGGGATGGAGAACTCCTTCTGGAGCTCGCCCTTGATCTCTTCGCGGTACCGGGTCTTCAGACGCGGCACGATCTTCTCTGCGGTGGTCATGTCAGATGTCCTTGCCGTTCCGGCGCGAGACCCGGACCTTCTTGCCGTCCTCGCCGATGCGGTAGCCCACCCGGGTCGGCTTGCCGTCCGAGTCCACGACCATCACGTTCGAGACGTGGATGGGCGCTTCCTGGGTCACGATGCCGCCGGACTGCGCCCCGCGCTGGGTCTGGGTGATCCGGGTGTGCTTCTTGATCCGGTTGACACCCTCGACCAGAACGCGCTCGCGGTCCGGGTAGGCCTGGATGACCTTGCCCTTGGCGCCCTTGTCCTTGCCGGCGATGACGACGACCGTGTCGCCCTTCTTCACCTTCATCACAGCACCTCCGGCGCGAGCGAAATGATCTTCATGAACTTTCGGTCGCGCAGCTCGCGGCCCACCGGGCCGAAGATGCGGGTGCCCCGGGGCTCGTTGTCGTTCTTGATGAGCACGGCGGCGTTCTCGTCGAACCGGATGTAGGAACCGTCCGGACGACGGCGCTCCTTAACCGTGCGGACGATGACAGCCTTGACGACATCGCCCTTCTTCACCCCGGCAGCCGGGATGGCGTCCTTCACGGTGGCGACGATGATGTCGCCGATGCCGGCGTAGCGCCGCCCGGAGCCGCCGAGCACGCGGATGCAAAGGATTTCCTTTGCCCCGGTGTTGTCGGCAACCCGAAGCCGCGACTCCTGCTGGATCACGTCAACTCCTGTATGTCGCGCTGGTTCTCGCCCAGTAGTGAGATGTCACAGTGGCGAGCCTTGCGGAACCAAGGACTCCGTAGAGCCCTGCTTACTTGGCCTTCTCCACGACCTGCACCAGACGCCAGCGCTTGGTCGCCGACAGCGGCCGGGTCTCCATCAGGGTGACCCGGTCGCCCACGCCCGCCTCGTTGTTCTCGTCGTGCACCTTCACCTTGGAGGTGGTGCGGACGACCTTCGAGTAGCGCGGGTGCTTCTTGCGGTCCTCGAGCTCGACCACGATCGTCTTGTCCATCTTGTCCGAGACGACGTAACCCTCGCGGACCTTGCGGTAGTTCCGGGCGGTCTTCTCGGTGGCAGCCTCGCTCATGCGGCACCTTCACTTTCGGCGTCGGGAGCCACGGACAGGCCGAGCTCGCGCTCGCGCATGACCGTGTAGATCCGCGCGATGTCCGTGCGGACGGTGCGCAGCCGACGGTTGTTGTCCAGCTGCCCGGTCGCCATCTGGAAGCGGAGGTTGAACAGCTCCTCCTTGTATTCCTTCAGACGCAGCACGAGCTCTTCGGCGGTGAGCTCACGCAGCTCGGATGCCTGTGCGGCTCCGTTAGCCATCAGAACTCACCTTCCCGGGTCACGATGCGGCACTTCATGGGGAGCTTGTGGATCGCGCGGCGGAGCGCCTCGCGGGCGGTCTCCTCGTTCGGGAAGCTGATCTCGAACATCACGCGACCCGGCTTCACGTTGGCGATCCACCACTCGGGCGAACCCTTACCGGAACCCATGCGGGTTTCCGCCGGCTTCTTGGTCAGCGGACGGTCCGGGTAGATCGTGGTCCACACCTTGCCGCCACGCTTGATGTGACGGGTCATGGCGATACGAGCGGACTCGATCTGCCGGTTCGTCACGTAGCTGTGCTCAAGCGCCTGGATGCCGTACTCGCCGAAGTTGACCTTGGTACCGCCCTTGGCGGCGCCGTGGCGCTTCGGGGAGTGCTGCTTGCGGTGCTTGACCCTGCGCGGGATGAGCACGTCTCAGCCCTCCGTCTTTTCTGCGGTCTCGGTGGCCGGGGCCGCCTCGGTCGCGTTGTCGCTCTTCGCAGCGGCAGCGGCGCGTCCGGCCTCGGTCGAGGTCGGGGTCGTGCCCGAAGCGCCGGAACGGCGCGGACGGGACGGCCGGTCGCCACGGTCGCGGCGGGGGGCCCGCTCGGCAGCCGCGGCGGCGTCGCGCGCCTCGCGGGCCTTCAGGCCGCCGACCAGCTCGCCCTTGTAGATCCACACCTTCACGCCGATGCGGCCGAACGTCGTCTTGGCCTCGAAGAAGCCGTAGTCGATGTCGGCGCGCAGCGTGTGCAGCGGGACCCGGCCGTCGCGGTAGTGCTCGGAACGGGACATCTCGGCACCGCCGAGACGACCGCCGCACTGCACGCGAATGCCCTTGACCTGCGGCGAGCGCATGGAGGTCTGGATCGCCTTGCGCATCGCGCGGCGGAACGCCACGCGGTTGCTCAGCTGCTCCGCGACACCCTGGGCGACCAGCTGCGCGTCGGCCTCGGGGTTCTTCACCTCGAGGATGTTCAGCTGGACCTGCTTCTTGGTCAGCTTCTCCAGCGCGCCGCGGATCCGGTCGGCCTCCGCGCCGCGGCGGCCGATGACGATGCCCGGCCGGGCGGTGTGGATGTCGACGCGAACCCGGTCACGGGTGCGCTCGATCTCGACCTTGGAGATGCCGGCGCGCTCCATGCCGGTGGAGAGCAGCTTGCGGATCTTGACGTCCTCGGCCACGTACTCCGCGTACTGCTTGTCGGCGTACCAGCGCGACTTCCAGTCAGTGGTGATACCCAGGCGGAAGCCGTGCGGGTTGATCTTCTGGCCCACTACCGGCCACCTGCCTTCTTGTTGCTCTTCTTCTCCGCAGGCCGCGACTCGACCACCACGGTGATGTGGCTGGTGCGCTTGCGGATCCGGTACGCACGGCCCTGGGCCCGCGGACGGATGCGCTTGAGGGTCGGGCCCTCGTCGGCGGTCGCGGACTTGATCCAGAGCGTCTCCGGGTCCAGCTGGAGGTTGTTCTCGGCGTTGGCCGCCGCGCTGGCGATGACCTTCGCGAGCTGCTCGCTCGCAGCCTGCGGCGCGAACCGGAGCACGGCCAAGGCCTCGCTGACGCTACGACCCTTGACGAGCTCGATCACCCGGCGCACCTTCATCGGCGCGTCCCGGACGAAACGAGCCCGCGCGACGGCCGTGGGCAGCTCTTCTGCCGTGGCCGTGGCGTTTGACTGGGCGTTCATCTGCTTCCCTTAACTTTCTCTGGCCCGCTCAGCGGCGGCGCGACTTGCGGTCGTCCTTGATGTGGCCCTTGAAGGTCCGCGTCGGGGCGAACTCGCCCAGCTTGTGACCCACCATCGCCTCGGTGACGAACACCGGGACGTGCTTGCGGCCGTCGTGCACCGCGATCGTGTGACCCAGGAAATCCGGGATGATCGTGGAGCGCCGCGACCAAGTCTTGATCACGGTCTTCTTGCCCGATTCGTTGAGAGCGTCCACCTTCTTGAGCAGGTGGTCGTCCACGAACGGGCCCTTCTTAAGGCTGCGTGGCATGTGCTTCTACCTCCCTGCTCAGCGCTTCTTGCCGGTACGCCGGCGGCGGACGATCAATTTGTCGGACGGCTTGCTCTTGCGAGTGCGGCCTTCGGGCTTGCCGTTCGGGTTCACCGGGTGACGGCCACCGGAGGTCTTGCCCTCGCCACCGCCGTGCGGGTGGTCGACCGGGTTCATCACGACACCACGGACAGTCGGGCGCTTGCCGCGCCAGCGGTTGCGGCCCGCCTTGCCCCAGTTGATGTTCGAGTGCTCCGAGTTGCCGACCTCGCCGACGGTCGCGCGGTTGCGCACGTCCACGTTGCGGATCTCGCCCGAGGGGAGACGCAGCTGGGCGTAAGGACCGTCCTTGGCGACGAGCTGCACGCGGGCGCCGGCGGACCGGGCCATCTTCGCGCCGCCGCCGGGGCGGAGCTCGATCGCGTGGATCACGGTGCCGACCGGGATGTTGCGCAGCGGCAGGTTGTTGCCCGGCTTGATGTCGGCGCGCGGGCCGTTCTCGACGGTGTCGCCCTGCTTCAGCTTGTCCGGCGCGATGATGTAGCGCTTCTCGCCGTCGGCGTAGTGCAGCAGCGCGATGCGCGCGGTGCGGTTCGGGTCGTACTCGATGTGCGCGACCTTGGCCGGCACGCCGTCCTTGTCGTGACGACGGAAGTCGATCACGCGGTAGGCGCGCTTGTGGCCACCGCCCTTGTGCCGGGTGGTGATCTTGCCCGAAGCGTTGCGGCCGCCGGTCTTGCTCAGCGGACGCAGGAGCGACTTCTCCGGCGTGGACCGGGTGATCTCGGCGAAGTCCGAGACGCTCGAACCGCGACGACCCGGGGTCGTCGGCTTGTACTTGCGGATGCCCATACTCAGCTCAGTCCTTTACGCGGTGGGTCCGCCGAAGATCTCGATCGCCTTGCTTTCCGGCGAAAGAGTCACGATGGCGCGCTTGGTGTCCTTGCGCTTGCCGAAGCCGGTACGAGTCCGCTTCCGCTTGCCCTGGCGGTTGGCCGTGTTGACGCTGACGACCTTCACGCCGAACACCTTCTCGACCGCGATCTTGATCTGGGTCTTGTTGGCGTCCGGTCGGACGATGAACGTGTACTTGTGGTCCTCGAGCAGCCCGTAGGACTTCTCGGAGATCACCGGCGCGAGCAGGATGTCGCGGGGGTCCGGGATGGCGACCGAGCTCACTTCTCGTCACTCCCTTCCGAAACCTCGCTCGAACGCGCGAGGGCCTTGACGACCTTCCCGCGGACGGGACCTGCCACGAACGCGTCGTAGGCGGCCTTGGTGAACACGACGTCGTCGTTGACCAGGACGTCGTAGGTGTTGAGCTGGTCAGCCCAGATCAGGTGCACGTACGGCAGGTTGCGCGCGGACACCCAGGCGAGCTCCTCGTCGCGGTGCAGGACCACGAGAACGCGCTTGGCCTGGGTCGCGGCCGCGATCGCCGACTTGGCGGTCTTGGTCGACGGCTTCTCGCCGGTGACCAGTTCCGTCACGACGTGCAGCTGGCCGGCGCGCGCCCGGTCGGAGAGGGCGCCACGCAGAGCGGCGGCCTTCATCTTCTTCGGGGTGCGCTGGGTGTAGTCGCGCGGCGTGGGGCCGTGCACGACGCCACCGCCGGCGAACTGCGGCGCGCGGGTCGAACCCTGGCGGGCGCGACCGGTGCCCTTCTGCCGGTACGGCTTCTTGCCGCCACCGGAGACCTCACCGCGGGTCTTCGTGTCGTGCGTGCCCTGGCGCGCGGCGGCCAGCTGGCCCACCACGACCTGGTGCATCAGCGCGACGTTGGCCTGCACGTCGAAGATCTCCCCGGGGAGCTCGACGGTGCCGTCGGCTTTACCGGCCGGGGTCTTCAGCTCGACGCTCGTCATCGTCAGTTACCACCCTTCGCGGCGCTGCGCACGAACAGCAGGCCGCCCTTGGGACCGGGCACCGCGCCCTTGATCAGCAGCAGGCCGTCCTCGGCACGCACCGCGTGCACGGTCAGGCCCTGCGTGGTGACCCGGTCGCTACCCATCCGGCCCGCCATCCGCAGGCCCTTGAACACGCGGCCCGGCGTGGCGCAGCCGCCGATGGAACCCGGCTTGCGGTGCACAGCCTGCGCACCGTGGCTCGCGCCCTGGCCCTTGAAGCCGTGGCGCTTCATGACACCCGCGTAGCCCTTGCCCTTGCTGGTACCGGTCACGTCGACCGTGGTGCCGGCCTCGAACACCTCGGCGGTGATCTCCTGGCCGACCTCGTAGGTCTCGGCGTCGTTGGTGCGCAGCTCGGCGAGGTGCCGGCGCGGGGTCACGCCCGCCTTGTCGAAGTGGCCGGTGCGCGGCTTGTTCACCTTGCGCGGGTCGACCGCGCCGAACGCCAGCTGCACGGCCGCGTAGCCGTCTTTGTCGGTGGTCCGGACCTGGGTCACCACGTTCGGACCGGCCTTGACGACAGTGACCGGGACGACCCGGTTCTGTTCGTCGAAGACCTGGGTCATGCCGAGCTTGGTGCCCAGGATGCCCTTCATTTGCCTGTCAGACATGAGTTCTTATCTCCGCCGCTCGCCCAACGCTTACTGGATGTTGACGTCGACGCTCGCCGGGAGGTCGATGCGCATGAGCGCGTCGACCGTCTTCGGCGTCGGGTCGAGGATGTCGATCAGACGCTTGTGCGTGCGCATCTCGAAGTGCTCGCGCGAGTCCTTGTACTTGTGCGGCGAGCGGATGACGCAGTAAACGTTCTTCTCGGTAGGCAGCGGCACCGGCCCGACAACACGGGCGCCGGTGCGCGTGACCGTTTCCACGATCTTGCGCGCCGAGGTGTCGATCGCCTCGTGGTCGTAGGCCTTGAGCCGGATGCGGATCTTCTGTCCCGCCATGGTGGCTGCGTTCCTTGTCGTCTCGTGCCGCTTTGTCTCGTCAACCTGGGCCGGAACCCGGGTTTCAGCAGTTCAACGGCCCTGTCCCCGGTCCACGCGGTCGGGCGTGTCGCGCCCGCCGCACAGACGGATCCCTAAGGATCGTCGTCTTGCCTGGTCTTCCTCTACGTGAGGAGGCCGCGGGCCGACACAGGGTCGTCCCTACTGGCCTTTGCCCGCTAGCCTCACCCGAAGGAAGAGCTCCACGGACCGTGGCCGCTCATACCAGGGCGGCCGGAACCCAGTCGATTGAAAACCGATAAGGATTCGGCCGCCCCAGGACGAGCAACCTGAATAGTGTCGCACACGTGAGTTGACGCCCTGAACTCGGGGGTGTATTGACCCGAATTCAGGGCGCCGACGTCACTTGTTGATCTTGGTAACCTGGCCCGCGCCGACGGTCCGGCCACCCTCGCGGATGGCGAAGCGCAGACCCTCGTCCATGGCGACCGGCTGGATCAGCACAACGCTGATGTCCGTGTTGTCGCCCGGCATGACCATCTCGGTGCCCTCGGGGAGGGTCACGACGCCGGTCACGTCCGTGGTGCGGAAGTAGAACTGCGGGCGGTAGTTGTTGAAGAACGGGGTGTGCCGGCCGCCCTCGTCCTTGGACAGGATGTAGACCCGGCCCTCGAACTCGGTGTGCGGGGTGGTGGTGCCCGGCTTCACGACGACCTGGCCGCGCTCGACGTCCTCGCGCTTGATGCCGCGCAGCAGGAGGCCGACGTTGTCGCCCGCCTGGCCCGAGTCGAGCAGCTTGCGGAACATCTCGACACCGGTGACGGTGGTCTTGGTCGACTTCTCGCGGATACCCACGATCTCGACCTCTTCGTTCACGTTGACCTGGCCGCGCTCCACACGACCGGTCACGACGGTGCCGCGGCCGGTGATGGTGAAGACGTCCTCGATCGGCATCAGGAACGGCTTCTCGAGCTCACGCACCGGGTCCGGCACGTTGTCGTCGACGGCGTGCATGAGGTCGAGGACCGCCTGGCCCCACTTCTCGTCGCCCTCGAGGGCCTTGAGGCCGGAGACGCGCACGACCGGCGCGTCGTCGCCCGGGAACTCCTGCGAGGACAGCAGCTCGCGGACCTCCAGCTCGACGAGCTCGAGGATCTCCTCGTCGTCGACCATGTCGGCCTTGTTCAGCGCCACGACGATGTAGGGCACGCCGACCTGACGGGCCAGCAGCACGTGCTCGCGGGTCTGCGGCATCGGGCCGTCGGTCGCCGCGACCACCAGGATCGCGCCGTCCATCTGCGCGGCACCGGTGATCATGTTCTTGATGTAGTCAGCGTGACCGGGGGCGTCCACGTGCGCGTAGTGACGCTTCTCGGTCTGGTACTCGACGTGCGAGATGTTGATCGTAATACCGCGCTGCTTCTCTTCCGGCGCGTTGTCGATCTGGTCGAACGCACGGGCCTCGTTCAGCTCCGGGTACGCGTCGTGCAGAACCTTGGTGATCGCCGCGGTCAGCGTGGTCTTGCCGTGGTCGACGTGACCGATGGTGCCGATGTTGACGTGCGGCTTGCTCCGCTCGAACTTCGCCTTCGCCACTGGAATGTCCTCCTGGACTGGATTTGCTTTGTGCTCGCGGGGCAGCGTGGCTGCCGCCCCGCGAATGTTCCTTCGTCGTTGCTGCGGACGTTCAGGAGAGTCCCTTAATGCCCGCGAGCGGAGGGGATTACTCCCCCGTCGCCTTCGCGATGATTTCCTTCGCGACGTTCGCGGGAACCTCGGCGTAGGAGTCGAACACCATGGAGTAGTTCGCCCGGCCCTGGGTACGGGACCGCAGGTCGCCGACGTAGCCGAACATCTCCGACAGCGGGACCAGTGCCTTCACGACACGGGTACCGGCGCGCTCCTCCATGGCCTGGATCTGGCCACGGCGGGAGTTGAGGTCGCCGATCACGTCGCCCATGTAGTCCTCGGGAGTCGTGACCTCGACGGCCATCATCGGCTCGAGGATGACCGGGCCGGCCTTCTTCGCGGCTTCCTTCATCGCCATGGAACCGGCGATCTTGAACGCCATTTCAGAAGAGTCGACCTCGTGGTACGCGCCATCCAACAAGGTGAACTTCAACCCGACGAGCGGGTAGCCGGCCAGCACGCCGTACTGCATCGCGTCCTGGGCGCCCGCGTCGACCGACGGGATGTACTCCCGCGGCACGCGGCCACCGGTCACCTTGTTGTCGAACTCGTAGAGAGCACCGTCGGTGCGCTCGAGCGGCTCCAGCTTCACGATGACCTTCGCGAACTGGCCGGAACCACCGGTCTGCTTCTTGTGGACGTAGTCGAGCTTGTCCACGGTCTTCTTGATGGTCTCGCGGTAGGCGACCTGCGGCTTGCCGATGTTCGCCTCGACCTTGTAGTCGGACTTCATCCGGTTGACCAGCACCTCGAGGTGCAGCTCGCCCATGCCGGCGATGATCGTCTGGCCGGTGTCCTCGTCCAGGTTGACCTGGAACGTGGGGTCTTCCTCGGCCAGCTTCTGGATCGCCAGGGAGAGCTTCTCCTGGTCGGCCTTGGTCTTCGGCTCGATGGCCACCTTGATGACCGGGTCCGGGAAGGTCATGGACTCGAGCACGACCGGGTTCTGCGCGTCGGCGAGGGTGTCACCAGTGGTGGTGTCCTTCAGGCCGATGACCGCGTAGATGTGGCCGGCCAGGGCCTCGTCGACCGGGTTCTCCTTGTTGGAGTGCATCTGGAAGATCTTCCCGATGCGCTCCTTGCGCTCCTTGGTCGCGTTGACGACCTGCGCCCCGGCGGCGACCTTGCCCGAGTAGACCCGGATGTAGGTCAGCTTGCCGAAGAACGGGTGCGCGGCGATCTTGAACGCGAGCGCGGAGAACGGCTCCTCGGTCGTCGCGTGCCGGGTGACCGGGGTCTCGCCGTCGGGCAGCAGACCCTCGACCGGCGGCACGTCCAGCGGCGACGGCAGGTAGTCGATGACCGCGTCCAGCATCGGCTGCACGCCCTTGTTCTTGAACGCGGAGCCGGCGAGCACCGGGAACGCCTCGCGGGTGACGACCAGCTTGCGGATGCCGCCCTTGATCTCGTCCTGGGTCAGCTCTTCGCCCTCGAGGAACTTCTCCATCAGCGCGTCGTCGGTCTCGGCGACGGCCTCGATCAGCTTCTCGCGGTACTCGGCCGCGCGGTCGGCCAGCTCGGCCGGGATGTCCTCGACGGAGTAGTCGTCGCCCTTCTGCACCTCGCCGCGCCAGACCAGGGCCTTCATCCGGACCAGGTCGATGACGCCCTCGAAGTCGTTCTCCGCGCCGATCGGCAGCTGGATGGCCAGCGGCCGGACGCCGAGACGGTCCGAGATGGTCTGCAGGGTGTAGTAGAAGTCCGCACCCAGCTTGTCCATCTTGTTGACGAAGCAGATGCGCGGGACGTCGTACTTGTCCGCCTGCCGCCAGACCTGCTCGGACTGCGGCTCGACGCCTTCCTTGCCGTCGAAGACGGCGACCGCGCCGTCGAGCACCCGCAGGTTGCGCTCCACCTCGACGGTGAAGTCGACGTGCCCGGGGGTGTCGATCAGGTTGATCTGGTAGTCGTTCCAGAAGGTGGTGGTAGCAGCCGAGGTGATGGTGATGCCCCGCTTCTGCTCCTCCTCCATCCAGTCCATCGTGGCGGCGCCGTCGTGGACTTCGCCGAGCTTGTAGTTGATCCCGGTGTAGAACAGGATCCGCTCGGTGGTGGTGGTCTTACCGGCGTCGATGTGCGCCATGATGCCGATGTTGCGGACCTTGTTGAGGTCGGTCAGCACTTCACGTGCCACGAGAATGTTCCCCTGTCTCGAACGTGGGGCCCGGCATGGCTTCTATCGGCAGCCGGGCGGTCATCACCAGCGGTAGTGCGCGAAGGCCTTGTTCGACTCGGCCATCTTGTGCGTGTCTTCGCGACGCTTGACGCTGGCGCCAAGGCCGTTGCTCGCGTCCAGCAGCTCGTTCTGCAGCCGCTCGATCATCGTCTTCTCGCGGCGCTGCTGCGAGAAGGAGACCAGCCAGCGCAGCGCCAGCGTGGTGGAGCGGCCGGGCTTGACCTCGATCGGCACCTGGTAGGTGGCGCCACCGACACGGCGGCTCTTCACCTCGATGGTGGGCTTCACGTTGTCGAGCGCGCGCTTCAGCGTGACGACCGGGTCGGTGCCGGTCTTCTCGCGAGCGCCTTCCAGCGCGCCGTAGACGATGCGCTCGGCCAGGGACCGCTTGCCGTCCTTCAGCACCTTGTTCACCAGCTGGGTGACCAGCGGGGAGGCGTAGACGGGGTCGGAGATCAGCGGCCGCTTCGGCGCCGGACCCTTGCGAGGCATTAGCTCTTCTCCTTCTTCGCGCCGTACCGGCTGCGCGCCTGCTTCCGGTTCTTCACACCCTGGGTGTCGAGCGAACCGCGGATGATCTTGTACCGAACACCCGGCAGGTCCTTCACACGACCGCCGCGCACGAGCACCATCGAGTGCTCCTGGAGGTTGTGACCCTCACCGGGGATGTATGCGGTGACCTCGATGCCGCTGGTCAGCTTCACACGAGCAACCTTGCGCAGGGCCGAGTTCGGCTTCTTCGGGGTCGTGGTGTACACGCGGGTGCACACGCCACGACGCTGCGGGCTCCCCTTGAGGGCCGCGGTCTTCTGCTTGGCAGCCTTGTCCTGGCGGCCCTTGCGGACCAGCTGCTGGATCGTGGGCAATGGACCAGCTTCCTGTCGTGATCTTGCTTCTTCGTGTCTTCACCGGTCCCCGCGGTCGGGCGTGTCGGCCCGCGTCACGGTCTCGCGACCGGTAACTTCCCGGAGGGATTTTCCGTCGGAACCCCACGTGGCGAGGCTGGTGAACCGGGTGCAAAAGCACCCCGCTCATGCCCAACGGCACGCGGAGCGGCCCGACGCCTGCCGGGCACGGTCTCCAAAGATACCCGTCCACTCGCGGAGCGGTCCGGGCGGGGGGTCGCTACGGTCGCCGACCGGTCATCGTAACCCCAGATCGGGGCCTTGGAACGGCGCCGCGCGGGACTTCCCGGCATGCAGAACGCCGGGCGCCGGAACGCTATTCCCGGACGGGTTCCCGCGGTCAGAGCGCACTCGGGTTCGCATTCCGGGACGCGGCGACCAACCTATGGACCCCCGCTTCTCCGAGCCGCCCGGCCTCCCGCGCCCCAATGCCACATTGGGTGCGCCCCACGCACCGAACGCCGCATTGGGTGCGTCAGATGCACCCAATGCCACATTGGGGCGCTCGCGGGAGACGCGGCGGGACTCGCGGCGGCGTTAAGAACGCGAGAGAAATTCTTCAGCGGCAAGGAGAAGAGCCGCTGGATGTTCCACAATGGAGTACGTCCCGGGGGTGATGATCGCCTCACCGGGGCGACCGCGAAACCCGGCCCGGCGGCGTGCACCCGCCGGGCCGGGCCGCGGGTCAGTCCTCGTCCGGCTTCGCGTGGTCGGGCTTGCCCGGGTTGGGGTCGCGCGACAGATCGATCAGCGGGTGCACTCCAGCCCCCTCCGGCGCGGCGTGGCTGCCGCCGGTCTTCTTGTCCCCCGGCTGGTCGACGTTCTCGCTGCCGTCCATGTCGCCTCCTCGTTCGGTTCCCCTGCCGTTCTGCACGGTACCTGCCGGGGAAATCGGTGGACGGACTCCCCAAGATGAGGGACGTGGACTGGAAAATCAGCGAAATCCCGGCCGAACACCCCGAAGCAGCGGCGATCCTGCGCGAGTACATGGACGAGGTGGCGTCGCGGTATTACGGCCGCCCGGCCACCAGCGACGAGGTGGACGCCGCCTTGGCCGACGAGCCGAGCGACGGCCTTGCCGCGCCGACCGGAGCGTTCCTGATGGCCTACCGGGGCGGGAAACCCGCCGGGTGCGCCGGCGTCCGGATGGTCGAGCCGGGGCTGAGCGCGCTGACGAAGGTGTACATCCGCCCGGAGCATCGCGGACACGGCGGCGGCAAGCTGGTCGTCACGGCGGCCGAAGAAGCGGCGAAGCGGCTGGGCTCGGCCCGGATGCGGCTCGACACCCGGAACGACCTGGTCGAGGCCCGCGCGCTGTACGCGTCTCTGGGCTACGCGGAGGTCGAGGCGTTCAACGACGACCAGTACGCCGAGCACTGGTTCTCCAAAGACCTCAGCTGAGCCGTCCGGCGCAGCTGGCGACCTCGCCGTCCGCGGCTTTCGCGGACCGCGCCAGCACGCCGTTCACCGACACCCGGCATTCGACCGGGCCGCTCGACTGGCCCATCAGCTGCACGGTCGGCGCGACGGCCGATTTCGACCAGGTCAGGGTCTTTCGCCAGGGCAAGGGCACGGACAGTTCTTGGTGCACCAGGCCGAGACCGTTGTCGTCGTAAACCACGGTGGCGGTGCCGGAGCCGGAGAGTTCGTAGGTGATCTGCCAGCTGGACGGTGTGGGCGCAACCGGCGCGGTGGACGTCGTCGGGGCCAGGGTGCGGGTCAGAGTGCGGTCTGGGGCGCGCTGCGGCACCGAGGTGGCCGGCGCGGAGAAGGTGGCCGGGGCTGGCGTCGGATCGTCGTCGAGGATCACTACTGCCGCGGCGACGGCAGCCACTGCGATCCCGGCGATCGCGAGGCGGCCGATCAGCTGTCTGTCCATGTTCCTTCTTTCCGGGGACCGCCGGTGGTTCCCGGGGACGAGGGGAACCACCGGCGGGATCGGGGTCAGCCGGGCAGGATCCGGCCGGGGACGCCGTTCAGCGACTGGATCAGGCCCAGCACGGGGACTCCGAGCGGGGCGAACGTCCAGATGTTGTTCAGGTGCGACGTGTCCGGTTCGTCGACGACGGTGACACCGGGCTGGTCCTGCGTGGCAGCCAGCGCGGGCGCGGCGGCGCCGAGCAGCGCGGCTCCGGCGAGCGCGGTGGCGGCGACGGCTCGGACGACTGTGTTTTTCATCGATTTCTCCTTCAGTGCTCAGGAAACAGCGGTGACGAGGTTGAAGACCGGCGCGAGGAGCTGGGCCGGGGCTTGGGTGGTCGGGCCGAGGAGGCTGCCCGCGTCGAGGCCGGGAATGACCCAGACCGACGGGACGCCGCCGGTCGGTGCGCCGGGGACGCCGGGCAGGCTCGGCAGGGAGGGCAGGCCGCCGGTCGGGAGCGACGGCAGACCGCCGGTCGGCAAGGAAGGCAGACCGGCGGTCGGCAAGGCAGGCAAGCCCGGCGCAACCGCCTGGCCAGCAGCAGGTGAGCCCGGAGCGGCAGCCTGGCCAGCGGGCTGAGCGGCGGCGAGCGTGTCCGGGGTGGCGGCATCAGCCACTCCCCCGGCGAATCCGGCGAACGCCCCGGCCGCGGCGAGCGGCAGCAGGATCCGGGCGGCAGTGCGTTTCATCAGGGTTTCCTTTCTTCGGGGTTCTTCGGGGAACTGGGTGGTCAGCGGAGCGCGCCGCTGATCGGGACGATGGTTCCGTCGGGGATCCACTGCCCGGCGTAGTCGCGCGCGGCCTGCATGCCGGGCGCGTGCGGTTCGTTCGGGTACATCGGCATCGCGTTGACCTGTGCGGCCGCGAACAGCTGCACCTCGCCGTTCACCGCCGTCCACTGTGGACCGAGCCAGGACCGGAATCCGCCTAGCGACGGGCTTTCCCCGCCGAAGCTGTTGCCGACGGCCACCGCGTAGCTGACCGCAAGCTGGTCGCGCGGGTCGAAGCGCAGCGGCAGGGCCGCGCTGGCCACGGTGTTCACGATGGGTCCGTTGAGCAGCCACGGCGCGAGGTACAGGCCGAACTGGTGGGTCGGTTTGAGCCGCTGCGATTCGGCGGCGCGGCTCATCGCGAGGTACCCGCCGCTCCAGCCGGAGACGACCACCAGCGCGGTGTCCGCCGCCGCGTCCGGGCGCACCGGCAGACCGACGCGAGCGGCGGTTTCGCGCACGAGCTGCGCGGCCTGCACCCCACGCGGCGACCGGTCCTCGACCAACGTGAGCGCTGACGGCTTCCGAGAGGCGAGGAATTCGACCAGCTTCACCAGCGAACCGCGGTCCTCCGGTGCCAACGCCTCCGACGGACAGCTGGTCAACACCTCGCGTTTCTCCGCCACCAGACCGCCGAGTGCGGCTTCCGCGCATTCCGGCGCGTCGGCGTCCGAGACCGCTGGGCCCGCCTCGGTGCCCGCGTCGACGTCGACCGTGGTGGTCGCGTCACCCTTGTGCACCACGAGAGTGCTGCGTCCGGGAGGAAGTTCGACCTCGGCCCAGCTGCCTTCCGCACCGGCCCGCGCCGCCGCGGTAGTCACGATCCCGCCCTCGACGCCAGCGGACAGATCCGTGCCCGCGCTCGCCGGGAAGTGCACGAGATTGCGCCCTGGCCGTTGCGGGCTGACCAGCACCGGCACGGTCGCGCCGCCGACGGTCGCGTCCGCCAGCAGCGGTACTCCGGGCACGGGAAGCGGTGCTGGTTGCGGCACCGCGGCAAGCGCACTCCACGCGACGAACCCGAGCGCGACACCAGCGACTCCGTAGCGGTAGCCGCGAATGGAAGCGTTGCGGGACAACAGGACCGCCGCTACGACGGTGACTGCCGCGGGCAGCAGGACCACCACGATCAGCGAGAGGCCGAAGAGCGTTTCGTACAGCCGTCGGTCGAAGGCGACTCCAGAGACGCCGAGTTGCACGACGCCCGCGAGCGTCAACAGTCCGGCAAGGCTGACCGACAGCGGACCGACGCGCAACGGCGTCGACCGCCACTGCTCCACCGGAACCCAGGCCGACAGCAGCGTCACCCCGAACCACAGCGCGGCCGCGGCGACGTACACGGTGTCGATGGCGAAGGAAATCCCTGAGCCGTCGACGGAGGTTTCCAGCACCACGAGCACGACCAGCGCGAGCGAGGCCCAGCGACCCGCCGAGGGCCACCGCAGCAGCACCGGCACCGCCAACGCGAGCACGATGTGGACGATCAGCGCGACGAGGTTGACGTCAACCGTCGCTGCCGACACCGCGGCCAGCACCGCCGATCCCACACCTAGCGCGCCAGTGGTGAGCCACAGCTTACGCGGCAGCGGACCGACGAGCGGGCGGAGAATCCCAGTACCGGCAAGGAATGCCGTCGCCAGCAGCAGTATCAGCCGCAGCACCAGCGCGGCACTGTCCACACCGGACGATCCGGTGGCGGCCGGAGTGACGTGGTGATCCATAACTACCTTCCGGACTTGTTCGCTGGCCGGTCCGTGAAGGGCCCCTTGAGGGAATCTGATTCCCTCAAGGAGTCCTTCACGGACGTGTTCAGCGAGGAGTTACTTCACGTGCTGGTCGGCGACCACGAACAGCTCGGAGTGCGGTTTGGCGTTGCCGAAGTCCCCGTGCGGCCACGACTTCCGGTTGAAGTTGATGCCCACCTGTCCGGTGAACTCGTCGCGGAAGTTCCCGTCGACCGCGACCTTCCCGTCCGGCGACAGGTTCAGCAGGTTGACCTTGTGGTCACCGTCCAAACCGGACCGGGCGACGAAGTAGTTCGACACCGCGATGTGCTGCGGCTGCGTGGTTTCGTGGTAGAAACCGTCCTGGCCGAGGGCGAAGTTGTCGTACGCGCCCCAGTGCGGGCCGGCCCCGGGCACGCCCGGGTTGATCGGCGCGGAGCCGACGACGGTCGGCAGGTCTCCCCCGCCGCCCTGCTGCGCCTTCTCCTTGGTGTCGACGCGGCCCTTGATGTCCTCGACCTTGTCGCCGGCCGCGACCAGCTTCTGGATGTCGAGCACGTACACGCCGCCGGTGGTGCCGGGGTCGTCCGGGCCGAGCGCGCCCTTCTGCCTGCCCTGCACCGCGTGGTACAGGAACCGGTCGTCCGGGCTGGTCTGCAGCCAGCCGCCGTTGGAGCTGGCCCCGTTGGAGTCGTTCTGCGAGTAGATCGGCTTGCCCGCGGTGCCGTCGTCGAACACCTCGATCCAGTGCGGCTCCTTCGCCGTGATGTCCGGCGTGTAGAAGATCGCCCCGCCCTGCATCGTTTCGGCGAACGCGCCCTTGTGGCCGGGCAGGTTCGTCACCGTGGTCTCCATGACCGCACGGCTTTCCGAGTGCAGCGGGTCCGCCGGGTTCGCCCGCGGGCCGTCCTGCAGGTAGGACACCGCCTTCAGCTTCGGGTGATTGCGGTCGGAGATGTCCCAGGTGCGGATCGTCGGACGGCGAAGGTACGGCGACGGCTGCTTCACCGGGTCGAGAATGATGTTGCGCGGTTCGGCGTAGTCACTGGTGACGAGGGTGTTGAGATCCTCGCGCGCCTGGATGCCGTGCGGGTTCGCGCAGGACGGTTTGCCCAGCTGAGGCAGGTTGTCGCACAGCTTCGCGTTGTCGCCCTGCGGTGTCGCCGCGGGATTCTGGGACAGCACCTGCGCGTTCTGGTCGAAGTGCACGACCTCGCCCGGGCTGCCCGCGAAACCGTTGCCGATCTGCGTGGAACCGTCCTGGTACGCGTACGGACCGGGCACGACCGGGCCGCCCATGTACGTGCCGTACGCGGTGCCGTCCTTCAGCACCCAATACGCGTCGGGCACGGAACCGCCGAGCGTCTGCGTCGGCAGGCTGATGCCCTTGAGCTTCAACTGGGGCAACGCACTCACGTCGAACGCGTACGTCGCCGCGGCGAACAACGCGCCGGCGTAGATCGTGTCGCCCTTATGCCACACGTACTGCATGTGGTGCGGTTCGTTCTCGACGAGCGGTCCGACGGTCGCGGTGTTCACCACCTTGCCGTACGTCGACGAGCCCTGCGTCGCGTCGATCACCGCGAGGAAATCGGGGCCGGGCAAGGCATTCTTGACTTTGCCGAGACCGCCGCCGAGCGAACCTGGCAGGTTTTTGACGTCCTTCACCGCGGTGTCGGCGATGTTCTCGTCGCCCGCCCAGACCAGCAGCCACTTCTTCGGCGTGCCGTCGGCGGAACGCGCTTGCGCGGCAAGGTCTTTGCCGACCAGGTGGTTCTGCACCCAGTACTGCTTGCCGTCGGACGCGGTTTTGGCGTCGGTGACCACTTGGACGTCGGCGTAAGCGCTGGTGGCAGACCCGGTGTAGGTCACCGCACCGATCGCGAGCGCGACCGCGCCGGCGACGGTCAGCGCTTTCCGCCATCGGGGCGGGGCGCCCGAGGAGGAGCTGAATCGCATTGTGTCTCCCTGTTCGTATTCCCGTGAAGCGCCCGCGAAGGCACTTCTTTCCCCGTTCTTCGGGCAGCGCGAAAACACCCGCGAACAGGGAAAGCGTTCATCCCCTCGGGCCGAAGAAACCCGTTGCGGGGCAAGAGAAATCAACCAGCCGGACGCGGCCGGGAGAAAAGGTCAGGAATCCCTACACAGCGCGCTGGCCTGCTGGCGCAGATCCACGTGCAGACGCCACACCAGGGCAACCGGAAAGGACATGCGCGAAATACTCTGGCGAACCGCACGCACTGTCAATGCGGTGATCAATCGTGAGAACGTCGACCGAAGGGGTGAATATCCCACGAACTGGGCCGGCTTGCCCGCCCCGCTCCGCCCGCCCGGCGAAAGCGGCGGCGCTGACCTGCGATGCTCCGTTCGGCCCAAACTATGTACGGCGGTTCGGCGTCCGGGACGAGGCTGTTCGCCCGTTATGTTCGTTACCTTTTCGTGACCGAATGCCGGGAACTTCCGCCCGCCAGGCAACGACGGCACCACTGCCCGACGGCGCGAAGCGGACCGAAACGGCATAATCCGCTCAATGGCAGAGCCGTTTCCCTGGTACATCGTTCTCGGCTACCTGACCTCGTTCGTCCTGCTCTGGATCGCGGGCCGGACCGAGGGCGGCGGCACGGTCACCTCGGCGATCAGCAACATCGCCTGCGGCCTCGTTTTCCTCGGCACCACGCTGACCTGGTTCACCGTCAGCATGGACGTCCGCGCGCCGGTGGCGGTGTGGATCGCGCTTCCGGTGGCGTTCGTCGCCTTCGTGCTCTGGCAGTCCTGGCGGCAACGAGATTCGCTCCGCCGTCTCGGCACCACGAACGAAGCGACCTTCGGGGTGCTGCCGAAGCGAGGCCGCACGGTGCCGTTCGACCAGCAGGACAGCTTGTCGCTGCGGCGAGTCCTCGAACTCGAGCACCAGGGCCATCGGCTGCTCGGCGTCGAATACCCGCTCTCCGCGCCGGATTCGGTCACCGACCGGGTCACCGACCGCGTCGGCGGCATCTACTCGATGGTCGAACTGCGGATCCCCGCCGGCCCGACCCTGCTGATCACGCCGAAGGTCGGGGCGTTCGAACCGGAGTACACCACCCCGTTCGAGGATGCCCGGATCACCCGGATTCAAGTCGGCACCCCGAAGCCGTCGCCGAAGCAGTCCGCCCAGCCTCGGGAGTTCCTCGCCGGGGAGCTGCAGAAGTTCGCCGCGGATCCCGAATTCGACCGGCGTTTCGAGGTCAGCACCGACGATCCGGAGTTCGCCGCCGCAGTGCTCACCGCGGAAGTGCGCGAACTGATTCTCAGCGACCTGTGGTTCCGGGTCCACGAGGTCGTGTTCGACCGGGACGCCCTCTGGACCGCGGAAGCGGACGGCCTGAACGAGGACCGGTTGCTCGGCAACGCCCGCCACCTCGCGATCTTCGCCGCTGCCGTGGCGCCGAACCTCTGGTCCGGCACCGAGTTCGCCCGCGTGGCCGCCCGCGCCGAAACCGGCTACGACCTGTGGTTCGGGCAGCGCCGCGGATTCGTGCGGAACCGGGTGAACCGCTACCGCGAATCGATGGACCGGCAACCGCTCGCCCCGACCACGGTGCTGACTCGCTCGCTGCTCGCGGGGGCGCTGGTGGTGGGCGGCTTGCTGCCGATCGCCAACGGTGTGGCCGCGGCGGCCGGTCTCGCCGCCGAGGTCCAGCTCACCGTCGTCGACTCCACCGCTGGCGACGCCGGCCGCTCCTGCGGGCTCAACCGCACCCAGATCTGCGACAGCCAGTCCCCCGCGGTCCGCGGGACCTATCCAGACGGCGGGAAAACCCACGAGGTCGTCACCACCTGGCACGTCGGCCAGCTGCCTGAGCGCGGCGACGTCGTCCCGGTGCGGATCGGGCCGATCTGGTGGCACCCGGTGTTCCAGAACAACGACGCCGTCGCGCTGACCATCCTGGCCGCACTCGCCCCGGTCGCACTGGGACTGTTGTTCTTCAAGATGATCTTCCGGCCGAAAGCGCCGCGGCGGGTCCGCATCCTGCGCGAGAGCCGGCGATCCCGGCAGATCGACGTCGGGCCACCCCCGTCCTGACCATGCCGGATTGCTGACCTGCGGCGATCACCCGCCCCGGATTCCGCACTCTTGAAGCACGAAGCCGACAGAAGCGGCATAATCCCGCACATCAGCGAGGTGCAGGGAAGGTGTGACCGCCGTGTCCGAAGAGATGGACCGACTCGTCGCGGAGTTCGAGAAGTTCCAGACGAAGCTCAAGCAGGCCGAGGCGCAGTTCGCGAAGGTCGGCGACATGCAGGAGGAACTGAACGCGCTCGAAGCGCAGGTGATGTCGCCGGACCGGACGGTCACCGTGGTCGCGGGCCCGAGCGGCTCGGTCAAGGACCTCCGGCTCTCCCCGGACGCGCTGCGCCAGCAGCCGGACCAGCTGGCGTCCACGATCCTGGCGACGCTGCACCAGGCCGTCGCCGAATCCGCGCGCAAGCAGGCCGGGATCGTCGACGAGCACGTGGGCACGGCCTTCGGCCTCAACGTGTCCGAGCAGGTTCTCGAGGCACAAGCCGCGGGCATGGGAACCACAGTGGAGGAATTGGAGTCCAACCTCCCGGAGGCGCAGCCGCAGCGGCCGGCGACGCCGACTCGCGACGAGGAGGACTTCGCGAACAACAACCTGCTTCGCACTGAGCAGCAACCGGCTCAGGCTCCCCCGCCGCCGCCCGCCGCTTCGGCGGGCGACCAGTTCCTCAAGAACTTGTTCAACGACGAGGAGGACCACCGATGACCCACAGCGTCGTCACGACCGCCATCACGAAGTACTCGACCGGACTCGACCACTACAAGAGCGAGGCGGGCAAGTTCGGCAACCTCGTGGGCCAGGCCGACGTGGGCGACAAGTCGTGGGGCCTGATCGGGCTGGTCGCGAAGCAGACCTACACCGGCAAGCTCGAAGAACTCAAGCAACTGCTCGAGGCCATGAAGAGCGGCGTCGAGGTGTTTCAGGACAAGCTCGGCAAAGCCGCGGAGATCTACGACGGGCACGAGAAGGACACCGTCATGACCTTCGGAAAGTTCGACGCGAAGATCGACGGACCGCTCTGAGCAAGGGGAACTCATGGGACAGGACAGCGTCGCCGACGGCGTAAAGATCAAGCACGAAGACGGGTTCGGCCACGACGCGCTCGAAGCGGCCAAGAAGACGCCGTTCGTCGGCAAGGGCGTCAACACGATCTCCGGCGCCATCGACAACTACGGCGACGCCAAGAGCTTCGGCGACTTCGCCTCGGCCAGCGGACAGCTGGTCCAGGACGGCGCCGGCTTCGTCGCGGGCGCGGCGGTGGACCTGGCGAGCTTCGCGCTCGACCCGGTGGGCTGGCTGGTCAGCAACGGCCTGAACATGCTGATCGAGCTGATCCAGCCGCTGCAGGACGCCCTGCACTTCGTCACCGGCGACGGTCCTGCCCTCAAAGAAGCCTCCGGCAACTTCGTCGAGATCGGCAAGGGTTTCGTCACCCTCGCCGACAACTTCGTCAAGGAAGGCGACGAAGCGCTCAAGGACTGGCAGGGCGAAGGCGGCGACGCCGCGAAGAAGGCGTTGGCGCAGTTCTCCGAGGGCATCAAGGGCATCGGCTCCAGCGCGGGCGCGGTCGCCGAGACGCTGCAGATGTGGTCGATGGTCATGACCGTCATCGAAGAGGTCGTCAAAGCCCTCATCTCCGAGCTGGTCAGCTGGCTGATCTACCTGTGGCTGCCCGCACTCGCCGCCTCCGTGGTCAGCCTCGGCTCGTCGGTCGCCGCCGCGATGACGGCCTCGGTCGCCCGCGTGGCCAGCACGGTCAGCCGGGTCACCAGCCACCTCGGCAAACTCGGCCAGCTGATCGAGAAGTTCCTGACGTTCCTGGCCAAGTGGGCCGACGAGATGATCAAGCAGGGCTCGAAGCTCACCCCGTCCGGAGCCCGGATCACCCCCGGCACGGAGAAGGCGCTCGCCGGCGCGGTCGCCAACGCCACCGGGACGAAGGGAAGCGCCTTCGGCACCGCGGCGGTCGACGCGCTGAAGAACGCGCCGGGCGAGGCCGTCAAGCAGGTCATCGGCGTGAACCCGGCCGACCTGAGCAAGGGTTCGTCCTACGTCGGCAAGGGTGCTTTCGACTTCGTCGACAAGACGATCAGCAACACCCGGGACATCACGAAGTCCGAGGGCGCGAGCGACGCGGCCGGGGATCACACGGAGAAGGAAACCAAGGAAAACCTGGACATGTAAGGGAACGGGCGCGGCTGGCACTCGGCCGCGCCCGCCGCGGTCAGAGCCGGTGCCCGCAATCCGCGCAGAACACCGCGCCCGCCTTGGATTCCTTGCCACACTCTCCACAATGGACAGTCGGGGCCAGTGAACTCCCGCACCCGGTGCAGAACTTCCCGCCGTTCACCTTCAGCCCGCAATCCGGGCACGTGAGCTTCGCCCGGGTGTCCAGATCCAGGTCGCTGGTCCAGTTCTTCTCGCGCGCCTTGTCCCAGATCTGGTCCCGCTGCGCCGCCGCCTGCGCTCGCGAGACCTCCTCAGCCACGCTCGGCGAACAGCGCAGGCACTGGCCGATTTCCTCGTTCCAGCACTGCTCCGCGCACATCCAGTCGCTACAGCCCCGGCACTGGCGGAAGCGCGGGGTGATCTCCTCGACGGCCGCGGTCAGCGCGCGGTCCTTCGCCGACGAGTTCGTCGCCCGGTCGTACTTCCACTGGTCTGCGGAGCTGCTCAACTGCTGCAGCGTCCCGCCGAAAAACGAGCCGACTGCGCGCAGCATGCTGCGCCCAGTCTCCATCGCGTCCCGCTGGAACGCCGACCGGTACCCGTTTCCGCAGCGCTCGCAACGGAACTCGAACTGGTACCCCTGCGCGTTGGAGAGATCCGAGAAGTTGTCCGTGAACGGCACGACATCAGCCACGCGCGCGAAAGTAAGCCAGCGGAGGGCCAGGCGCGACCGTACAAGTACCGTCTCCGGACCCGTTACGCACCGCGACCGTGACCGCGCGCCGCTTAGCAGGGCTTTTTTACGGTTTTGCCGTGTTTAGCCGGATACCGTCCGTAAAATGCCGGATTGGGCCATAACGGCAGGCAACCGAACACAGGGGAGGCGGCATGTCCGACGAGTTCGACCGGTTGGTCGCGGAGTTCGACAGGTTCCAATCGAAGCTGCGGCGAGTGGACGACCAGTTCTCCAGCATCGCCCAGATGCAGGAGGAGCTGAGCGCGCTCGAAGCGACCGCGACGTCGCCCGACCGGTCGGTCACCGTGGTCGCCGGTCCAGGCGGGTCGATCAAGGACATCCAGGTCACCGATGCCGCGCTGCGCCACGGCGGGACGGAATTGTCCGGGATGGTGATGGCGACCCTGCAGCAGGCGGTCGCCGAGTCCGCGCGGCAGCAGGCCGTGCTGGTGGACCAGCACACGGGCAACTCGATGCGGCTCACCGACCAGGTGCTGGAAACCCAGGCCGAATTGCTGGGCACCGACGTCGAGGAATTGCGTGCCGTGATGGAACGGGGCGCGCCCGCGCCGCAGCGGAGCGTCGAGGAAGAACAGCACGAGGACTATTCCGAGCGCGAGCTGCTGGCCGACCCCGAGGAGAAGACCCCTCCCCCGCCGCCGCCGTCCTCGGCCGGGTCCGCCGGGGACGACTTCCTGAAGAACCTGTTCGACGACGAGGACCACCGCTGATGGCCGGCTACCAGGTGCAGACGGCGAAGCTCTACGACTACTCCCGCCAGCTGGCGGGCAACAAGACCGCGGTCGCCGGGGTCAAGGGCAAGGTGGCGCAGGCCGACGTCGGCGACGAGTCCTGGGGCGTCGTCGGCATCTTCGTCAAGCACATGTACACAGACATGGTCGGTGACCTGAAAGACCTGCTGACCGCGATGGAAACCGGCCTGCAGTCCGCCTCCGACAAGATCAACCGCGCTGGCCAGTTCTACGACCAGACCGAAGAGGATCACTGCCGCAGCTGGAAAGACGTCATGGGCAAGATCGACAACCTCGGCAGCGGACAGAAGTAGGGGGCGCGATGTCTGATCCGTTGGGCAAGATCGAGATCAAGCCGGAGGACGGCACCGGCAAGAAGATCGCCAACGCGCTGCCGGTCGTGGGTGGCGCGGTGAAGATCTACGACGCGGGCACCAGCGACGCGATCAAGGCCGGAGACACCGCGACCGGATTAAGCGGGGTGGTTTCCGAGACGACCAACTTCGTCCAGTCGTGCGCGGAAACCGCGATGAGCATCAGCACCGACCCGATCGGCTGGCTGGTCGGCCAGGGACTGAACTTCCTGCTGGCCGTCTGCGACCCGCTCCAGGACGCGATCCACTTCGTCAGCGGCGACGGCCCGGCGCTGTCCAAAGCGGCCGAGAACTTCACGGCGATCGGACGCGGGCTGGAGCAGTTCGCGCACCAGTTCAGCGAGCAGGCGAAGAGCTCGCTCTCGCAGTGGGAAGGCGGCGCGGCCGAAACCGCGGCGGAGAAGCTGGCCAAGTTCTCGACCGGGATCACCGGCACCGCCGACCAAGCCGGCGACATCGCGACGATGCTGCAGGTCTGCAGCATGGCGATGACCGTCATCGAGGACTTCATCAAGGCGTTGCTGACCGAGCTGATCACCTGGCTGATCATGATCTGGATCCCGGCGCTGGCCGCCGCGGTCCCGTCGTTCGGAGCATCCACCGCGGCGGCGGGCACGGCGACCGGGGTACGCGCGGCGTCTACCGCGGGCAAGGCGACGAAGCAGGTCAGCAAACTGCAGAAACTGCTCGACATGATCAAAGACTTGATCGCCCGGTTCCAGACGTTCTTCAAAGCGGCCAAGGACGAGGTGGCCAAGATGGCCGTGGAAGGCGGCAAGACCACCGCCAATCGGGCCAAGGACGGTTTCGGGAAAACCGTCGGCGGGAAGCTGCTGGACGAGGCACGGTCGCAGATCGGGCTTCGAAGCCACAACAAGAACGACCCCGACCTGCCGGTCAAGCCAGGGAAACCGTTGGGACACCTGGAGAACGCGCGCAAGGCCGTCGAGTACGCGGCGACCGGGGACGGAACTTCGGAAGACGAGACCAAAAAAGATCTGGAGTTCTGAGCCGTGGATCTCGCCCTCGCAGAGCACGACGCTTGGTACTGGCTCAGGCCGATCCTCGGACTCCTGGTCATGGTCGTGCTCCCGAGTTATCTCGGCTTCCGCTGGCATCGGAAGAAGAAACGGGCGAGACAAGCCCGGCAGGCCGCATTGCACGCGGTGCCCGAGGAATTGGGCGGATCCATGGTCGCCGATCTGCAATACGGGCGGCCCCGGTCCGCGCAGCGCCGGAAGCCTCTTGGCGAGCTGTACCGGCCGAAGACCATCTCGGAGGGCATGAGCTTCCCCAGCAGTCCTCCGACCGTCGAGTTCGCGGCTGACCTGCCGCGGCGGGACCGGCAGTTCCGGGTCAGCGAGTACTGGTGCACGCTCCGGGTCGGAGCCAACAGCAGCAGAAGGATCTACGAGTACACCATCGAAACCAAGGTCGGGCCAACGCCGAGCATGAAGATCGCCAAGGCGTACCCGACCGAACCGGTGCGGATGTTCGGGCGGACCATGGCGTATCTCAACTACCAGCAAAGGCTGTTCGAAGCGGAGGCGCGAACCTCGCCCTCGGCCGCCCGCTGGGAGCGATTTACGTCGTCCGAGAACGAGTTCACCGGATACGCCAGCGATCAGGACCTCTCGGCCCAGGTCACCGTCCCGGAGACCATGGACTGGCTGCGCGGCAACCATGAACTGCTTCCGGACCTCATCGGCCTCGAGCACGGGTGGTGCTACGCGGTGTACCGGGACGAGATCGACCCGGCGACCCTGGTCGCCAGAATCGACCTGATCGCCGACTTCCTCGACCGGATCAACGTGCCCGCCGCGGTCTGACCCCTCATACAGCGAAACGCCCCCGGCCGAAGCCGGGGGCGTTTCGTTCAAGCGGAGCGGATCAGCGGAAGTCGCGACCGAAGTCGTAGTCGTCCAGCGGAACCGCGGCGCCGGTGCCCGAACCGAACACGTCCGGGGTGTAGTAACCGTCGTCGTAGGACGGGATCGCGTACGCCGCGACCCGCGCCTCCTCGGTCGGCTGCACCTGGATGTTCCGGTACTTGTTGATGCCCGTACCGGCCGGGATGAGCTTACCGATGATGACGTTCTCCTTGAGGCCCACGAGCTTGTCCGAACGGCCGTTGATGGCCGCGTCGGTCAGGACTCGCGTGGTCTCCTGGAACGAAGCCGCCGACAGCCACGAGTCCGTGGTCAGCGACGCCTTCGTGATGCCCATCAGCACCGGACGGCCCGAAGCCGGCTCGCCGCCCTCGGCGACCGCGGCCCGGTTCGTCGCCTCGAACTTCGTCCGCTCGGGCAGTTCGCCCGGCAGGAAGTCCGTGGCGCCGGAGTCGATGATCGTCACGCGGCGCAGCATCTGCCGCACGATGACCTCGATGTGCTTGTCGTGGATCGACACACCCTGCGCCCGGTACACCTTCTGGACCTCGTCCGTGAGGTGCATCTGCGCTTCGCGCGGGCCCATGACGCGCAGGACCTCGTGCGGGTCCGGCGTGCCCTCGAGCAGCTGCTGGCCGACGTTGACGTGGTCGCCGTCGCCCAGCGGGCCGTTCGGGGTGTTCGCGAGCCGCTGCCGCTTGGACAGCTTGTCGAAGACGATCTCCTCCGACCCGTCGTCCGGGATCAGGGTGATCTTCCAGAACCGCTCGCTCTCCTCGATCCGCACGCGGCCGTCGACGTCCGCGATCGGAGCCTTGCCCTTCGGCACGCGGGCCTCGAAAAGCTCGGTGACACGGGGCAGACCGGTCGTGATGTCGTCACCGGCGACACCACCCTGGTGGAACGTACGCATCGTCAGCTGCGTACCCGGCTCACCGATCGACTGGGCGGCGACGATGCCGACGGCCTCGCCGACGTCGACGAGCTGGCCCGTCGCCATCGAACGGCCGTAGCAGGTCGCGCAGACGCCGACCGCCGACTCGCAGGTCAGCACCGAGCGGACCTTGACCTTCGAGATGCCGCTGGACAGCAGCTTCTCGATGGCCGGGTCGCCGATGTCGTCGCCCGCGTTCAGTACGACGTTGCCCTTGGGGTCCACCGCGTCCGTCGCGAGGTTCCGCGCGTACACGGAGGTCTCGACGTGCTGGTCGCGCACGACCTTGCCGTCGCCGAGGTCCTCGCCGATCGGCATCATGATGCCGCGCGTGGTGCCGCAGTCGACCTCGCGGACGATGACGTCCTGCGAAACGTCCACCAGACGACGGGTCAGGTAACCCGAGTCGGCGGTACGGAGCGCCGTGTCCGCCAGACCCTTCCGGGCACCGTGCGTGGCGATGAAGTACTCCGCCACCGACAGGCCTTCACGGAAGTTCGCCTTGATCGGACGCGGGATGTACTCACCCTTCGGGTTCGACACCAGACCACGCATACCGGCCAGCGAACGGACCTGCGTCATGTTGCCCGCCGCGCCCGACTTCACGATCATGGCGATCGGGTTGTCGTCCGGCAGCGCCGTCTCCATGATCTTGTGGACCTCTTCGGTCGCCTGCGTCCACACCTTGACGAGCTCGTTGTTGCGCTCGGCGTGGGACAGCTGACCGCGCTGGTAGCGCTTCTCGACCTGGTCGGCCTTGCCCTCGTACTCGTCGAGAATGGCCTTCTTGCCGACCGGGGTCAGCACGTCCGAGATCGCGACCGTGACGCCCGAGCGGGTCGCCCAGTAGAAACCGGCGTCCTTGAGCTTGTCCAGCGTCTGCGCGACCTGCGTCATCGAGTACCGCTCGGCGAGGTCGTTCACGATAGCCGCCTGCCGCTTCTTCGGCATCGGCTCGTTGATGAACGGGTAGTCCGCCGGCAGCAGGTCGTTGAACAGCACGCGGCCCAGCGTCGTCTCGGCCAGCCACGGCTTGCCCGGCTCCCAGCCCTTTTCCGCGAGCGCCGCCTCGTCGGCCTTCGCCGGCTGACGGTCGGTGACGCGGATCTTGACCGGGGCGTGCAGGCTCAGCGCCTTGCGGTCGAACGCCATGATCGCCTCGGCGGGCGACGAGTACGCGTTGCCCGCGCCCTCGGCGTTCTCGTTCAGCCGGGTCAGGTGGAACAGACCGGTGACCATGTCCAGACGCGGCATGGCGAGCGGACGGCCCGACGCCGGCGACAGGATGTTGTTCGCCGACAGCATCAGGATCCGGGCCTCGGCCTGCGCCTCGGCCGACAGCGGCAGGTGCACCGCCATCTGGTCGCCGTCGAAGTCCGCGTTGAACGCTTCACAGACCAGCGGGTGCAGCTGGATGGCCTTGCCCTCGACCAGCTGCGGTTCGAAGGCCTGGATGCCCAGCCGGTGCAGGGTCGGCGCACGGTTCAGCATCACCGGGTGGCCGGTGATGACCTCTTCGAGCACGTCCCACACCTGCGGCCGCGAGCGCTCCACCATCCGCTTGGCGGACTTGATGTTCTGCGCGTGGTTCAGGTCGACCAGCCGCTTCATGACGAACGGCTTGAACAGCTCGAGCGCCATGTCCTTCGGCAGACCGCACTGGTGCAGCTTCAGCTGCGGACCGACGATGATGACCGAACGGCCCGAGTAGTCGACACGCTTGCCCAGCAGGTTCTGGCGGAACCGGCCCTGCTTGCCCTTCAGCAGGTCGGACAGCGACTTCAGCGGCCGGTTGCCCGGGCCGGTGACCGGACGCCCGCGGCGGCCGTTGTCGAACAGCGCGTCGACGGCCTCCTGCAGCATCCGCTTCTCGTTGTTGACGATGATCTCGGGCGCGCCGAGGTCGATCAGCCGCTTGAGCCGGTTGTTCCGGTTGATCACGCGGCGGTACAGGTCGTTCAGGTCCGACGTGGCGAAGCGGCCACCGTCGAGCTGCACCATCGGGCGCAGGTCCGGCGGGATGACCGGGACGGCGTCGAGCACCATGCCGCGCGGGTCGTTGCCGGTCGCCTGGAACGCGGCGACGACCTTGAGCCGCTTCAGCGCACGGAGCTTCTTCTGCCCCTTGCCGTTGCGGATGGTGTCGCGCAGGTTGTCGGCCTCCGCGGCGACGTCGAACTCGGTCGCCAGCTTCTGGATCGCCTCGGCGCCCATGCCGCCGGTGAAGTACTCGCCGTACCGGTCGATCAGCTCGCGGTAGAGCAGCTCGTCGGCGATCAGCTGACGCGGCTCGAGCTTCGTGAAGGTCGTCCAGACCTCCTCGAGACGGTCCAGCTCGCGACCGGCGCGGTCGCGGATCTGGCGCATCTCGCGCTCGCCGCCCTCCTTGACCTTGCGGCGCACGTCGGACTTCGCGCCCTCCGCCTCCAGCTCGGCCAGGTCGGCTTCCAGCTTCTGCGCGCGGGCCTCGATGTCGGCGTCGCGCTTCGTCTCGAGGTTCTTGCGCTCGACGCCGATCTCGTTCTCGAGGGTCGGCAGGTCGTTGTGCCGCAGCTCGGTGTTCACGCCGGTGATCACGTAGGCCGCGAAGTAGATGATCTTCTCGAGGTCCTTGGGAGCCAGGTCCAGCAGGTAGCCCAAGCGCGACGGAACGCCCTTGAAGTACCAGATGTGGGTGACCGGCGCGGCCAGCTCGATGTGGCCCATCCGCTCACGGCGCACCTTGGCGCGAGTGACCTCGACGCCGCAGCGCTCGCAGATGATGCCCTTGAACCGGACGCGCTTGTACTTGCCGCAGTAGCACTCCCAGTCCCGGGTCGGGCCGAAGATCTTCTCGCAGAAGAGCCCGTCCTTCTCCGGCTTGAGGGTCCGGTAGTTGATGGTCTCCGGCTTCTTGACCTCGCCGAAGGACCACTGACGGATGTCGTCGGCGGTGGCGAGGCCAATCCGGAGCTCATCGAAGAAGTTGACGTCCAGCACGTCTAAGTCCCCTTGGGGTTGTTTCGGCTAGAGAGGGGTCGGCGGTGGAGCCGGGATCCGCGGGAGGCAGATCCCGGCTCGACACCGAATCAGTGCACGACGTCGTCCACCGAGGGCGACTCGTTGCGGGACAGGTTGATGCCGAGGTTCGCCGCCGCGCGCTCGAGGTCCTCGTCGTCGGAGTCGCGCATCTCGATCGCCGCGCCGTCGCTGGAGAGCACCTCGACGTTGAGGCACAGCGACTGGAGCTCCTTGAGGAGCACCTTGAACGACTCCGGGATGCCCGGCTCGGGGATGTTCTCCCCCTTCACGATCGCCTCGTACACCTTGACGCGGCCGACCACGTCGTCCGACTTGATCGTGAGCAGTTCCTGCAGCGTGTAAGCCGCGCCGTAGGCCTGCATCGCCCAGCACTCCATCTCGCCGAAGCGCTGGCCGCCGAACTGCGCCTTACCGCCCAGCGGCTGCTGGGTGATCATCGAGTACGGACCGGTGGAGCGGGCGTGGATCTTGTCGTCGACCAGGTGGTGCAGCTTCAGGATGTACATGTAGCCGACCGACACCGGGTACGGGTACGGCTCGCCGGAGCGGCCGTCGAACAGCGTGGCCTTGCCGTTCTCCTTGACCATGCGCTCGCCGTCGCGGTTCGGCTTGGTCGCCCCGAGGAGGCCAGTGAGCTCCTCCTCCTTCGCGCCGTCGAACACCGGGGTCGCGGTGTTCGTGTTCGGCGCGACGTCGTAGAGCTCCGGCGACAGGTTCTTCGCCCAGTCCGGGTTGCCCTCGATCGTCCAGCCCTGCGAGGCCAGCCAGCCGAGGTGCAGTTCGAGGATCTGGCCGATGTTCATCCGTCGCGGAACACCGTGGGTGTTCAGGATGATGTCGACCGGGGTGCCGTCCTCCATGAACGGCATGTCCTCGACCGGCAGGATCTTGCCGATGACACCCTTGTTGCCGTGCCGGCCGGCGAGCTTGTCGCCCGGCTGGATCTTGCGCTTCTGGGCCACGTAGACGCGGACCAGTTCGTTGACGCCCGGGGGCAGCTCGTCGTCGTCCTCGCGGGAGAACACCCGGATGCCGATGACCTTGCCGGTCTCGCCGTGCGGCACCTTCAGCGAGGTGTCGCGGACCTCGCGCGCCTTCTCGCCGAAGATCGCGCGGAGCAGGCGCTCCTCCGGGGTCAGCTCGGTCTCGCCCTTCGGCGTGACCTTGCCGACCAGGATGTCGCCGTCGCGGACCTCGGCGCCGATGCGGATGATGCCGCGCTCGTCGAGGTCGGCCAGCACCTCCTCGGAGACGTTCGGGATGTCCCGGGTGATCTCCTCGGCGCCCAGCTTGGTGTCGCGGGCGTCGATCTCGTGCTCCTCGATGTGGATCGACGTCAGCACGTCGTCCTGCACCAGGCGCTCGGAGAGGATGATCGCGTCCTCGTAGTTGTGGCCCTCCCACGGCATGACCGCGACGAGGAGGTTCTTGCCGAGCGCCATCTCACCGTTCTCGGTGGACGGGCCGTCGGCGATGACCTGGCCCTGCTCGACCCGGTCGCCCTCGTTGACGATCGGCCGGTGGTTGAAGCACGTGCCGTGGTTGGAGCGGCGGAACTTGTACAGTCCGTAGCTCTTCCGCGTGCCGTCGTCGTGCATGATCGTGATGATGTCCGCGGACAGCTCCTCGACCACGCCCGCCTGCTCGGCGACCAGGACGTCCCCGGCGTCGACCGCGGCGCGCAGCTCCACGCCGGTGCCCACGTACGGAGCCTGGTTGCGCAGCAGCGGCACCGCCTGGCGCTGCATGTTCGCGCCCATCAGCGCGCGGTTCGCGTCGTCGTGCTCCAGGAACGGGATCATCGCGGTGGCGACGGAGACCATCTGCCGCGGCGACACGTCCATGTAGTCGATCTCGAGCGGGTCGATCAGCTCGACCTCGCCGCCCTTGCGGCGGCCGAGGACCTTGGACTCGACGAAGTGGCCGTCGTCGGTCAGCGGCGCGTTGGCCTGCGCCTTGACGTAACGGTCTTCCTCGTCCGCGGTCAGGTAGTCGACCTGGTCGGTGACCTGGCCCTCGACGACCTTGCGGTACGGCGTCTCGATGAAGCCGAACGGGTTGACCCGCGCGTACGAGCACAGCGAGCCGATCAGGCCGATGTTCGGGCCTTCCGGCGTCTCGATCGGGCACATCCGGCCGTAGTGCGACGGGTGGACGTCGCGGACCTCCATGCCGGCGCGCTCACGGGACAGACCGCCCGGGCCGAGGGCCGAAAGACGACGCTTGTGCGTCAGGCCCGACAGCGGGTTGTTCTGGTCCATGAACTGCGACAGCTGCGAGGTGCCGAAGAACTCCTTGATCGCCGCGCCGATCGGGCGGATGTTGATCAGGGTCTGCGGCGTGATCGCCTCGACGTCCTGCGTGGTCATGCGCTCGCGCACGACGCGCTCGGTGCGGGAGAGGCCGACCCGGATCTGGTTCTGGATCAGCTCGCCGACGGTGCGCAGGCGGCGGTTGCCGAAGTGGTCGATGTCGTCGGTCTCGACCGGCACCTCGACACCGGCGGAGCTCGTCATCTTGTCCTCGCCGGCGTGCAGCCGGACCAGGTACTCGATGGCCGAGACGATGTCCTCTTCGGTCAGCGTGCCGGTCTCGTACGGGGTGTCGAGGCCCAGCTTCTTGTTGACCTTGTAGCGGCCGACCTTGGCCAGGTCGTAGCGCTTCGGCTTGAAGAACAGGTTCTCCAGCAGCGTCTGCGCGCTCTCCTTCGTGGGCGGTTCGCCCGGGCGCAGCTTGCGGTAGATGTCGAGCAGCGCCTCGTCGGTGCCCGCGGTGTGGTCCTTCTCGAGGGTGGCCAGCAGCGTCTCGGAGAACGAGAAGCGCTCGCGGATCGCCTCGGTGGACCAGCCGAGCGCCTTCAGCAGCACGGTGACCGGCTGGCGGCGCTTGCGGTCGATGCGGACGCCGACGGTGTCGCGCTTGTCCACGTCGAACTCGAGCCACGCGCCGCGGCTCGGGATCACGCGCACGCTGAAGACGTCCTTGTCGGTCGTCTTGTCGACACTGCTGTCGAAGTACACGCCCGGAGAACGCACCAGCTGGGACACGACGACCCGCTCGGTGCCGTTGATGATGAAGGTGCCCTTGTCGGTCATCACCGGGAAGTCGCCCAGGAAGACCGTCTGGCTCTTGATCTCGCCGGTGTTGTTGTTGACGAACTCGGCGGTGACGAACAGCGGGGCCGCGTACGTCATGTCCTTGTCCTTGCACTCCTCGATCGAGGCCTTGACCTCGTCGAAGCGCGGAGCGGAGAAGGACAGGGACATCGAGCCCGAGAAGTCCTCGATCGGAGAGATCTCGTTGAGGACCTCTTCCAGACCGCCGACCGGGTTCTCTTCGCCTTCGTTGACGCGGCGCTCGAACCACGCCTCGTTGCCGGTGAACCACTGGAACGACTGGATCTGGACGTCAAGCAGGTTCGGGGTGGAGAGTGGCTCGCGGATCTTCGCGAAGGAGACCCGCTTGGGCGCTCCGGGGATTCCCGTGGCCTGCGCGCGGGATTCAGCCGAGGTGGTCGCAGCAGTGGCCTGGTTCGCGGGAGAGACTGCCAAGATGCGTCCTTCCGGGGACAATGAGCGGTGAGCAGCCGCGATGGCAACAGCTGTCGCGGACTGTCAGGGGTGCCGTGTGCCCACTATCCTAACTACCGGCTCCGGGCAGCCTGAAAGAGGGCAGCGCAAAGAAGCAGTCTAGCCCCGATGGCGCGGTCTGTCCAGGGGGCGCTCCCGACGGGGCCCAGCCTGCATCGCGTCACCTTGGGGCAGTGCGTCTCCCTGAGCCTCACTGCGTCCTTCCGGCTCCCGGTTCGCCCGGGTTTTCGCGCCCCTCCCGCAAGGTTCGCGTTCCCCGGCCGTGACCGTTGGCAGTAAGCGTGAACCCACGCGGCTTTGGAGTCAAGATGCCGCGCGGCTCTCCCGCCGGTTGGCGCAGCGTCGAACCCGGACAGCGCAGGGTGACCGTTCCGGCGCGCCTCCTCGTTACCGCCGGGTACCCGTCGGCCGCCGCCCAGGTCGGCCGGGCGGCGGTGCAGGTCGGCGGCCCGCGGGCGGTTCCGGCGGCGGTTTCCGCCCCGGTGCGGCGGGCGCGGGATGGATCACATTCCGCGAGCGGTCGCGCGCCGAGCGTCAGGCCGGAATTAGGGGACCTTCGGGCAGCTCGGACCCCGATTCCGGGCGCGCCGGGGCGGTTTGGCAGCGGCCGGGTCCCGGTGATCAACTGGGCGGGGCCGAACTCCTGGAGGTGCGCGACGATGCCGGAACCCGACGGCTCGCTTCCCGCGCTGATCCTGCGCAGGCTGGCGATCAGCGAGCAGGTCGCCGCCGCGAAATTCGGGGCCGGGCGGCCGGTCGACGACCCCGTCCGCGAGCAGCGGGAGCTCTCCCGGGTCCGAGCGCTGGCCCGCGAGATCGGCCTTGACCCGGATCTCGCCGCCGGGGTGCTTTCCGACCAGATCGCGGCGAGCAAGCAGGTGCAGCACCGGCTCTTCGCGCATTGGGCCGAGCATCCTGAGGACCGGCCCGTCGGCGGGGCGGATCTGTCTGTGTTGCGCGCCGAATTGGACGGTCTCACGGTCGCGCTGCTGGACCGGCTGGCCGCGCCCGGGCCCGAACCCCTGGAGCTGCCGGAGATCGCGGACGAGGAGAAGCAGGAGCCGCTTCGGACGGCCTTCCGGACGCTGGCGCGGCGGCGGGAGCAAGGCTCGTGAGTGTTTATGCCGGTGAGGACGTACCGTGTCCGGCTGCCTACGGGTTCAAGCGCCCCAATGTGGCATTGGGTGCGTCACACGCACCCAATGCCACATTGGGGTGCACTACCGCCTCGCGACGCGTACATGCCGGAGAGGTTCACGCCTCGTGAGTGCCTATGCCGGTTAGAACCGGGACGAACACTCACGACAGCCTTCCGCCCCTGACCCGGCAACGGCCCGCCCCCGGAACTCCCGGGAACGGGCCGTGACGTCCGCTGTGGACAGCGCTTACTTCGACGGCGGGGCCGAAGCGGGCGCAGACGACGCGGGAGCACCAGCGGCCGGAGCGGCGGCCTTGTAGGTGTCCATGTCGGTGATCTTCCAGGTGTTGCCCTGCAGCTGCGCGTCCACGTGCATCTGCGCGGTTCCGGCGGCGGTCTGCTTGGTGTCCGCGCGCGTCGACGTCTGGTCGATGAGCAGCATCACCCGGGCGAGGTCGCCGTTCAGCCGGATCACCGCGCTGCGGGTGACCTTGCAGGTCACGACCACCTTCTGCTCCGGAGCGAGCTTCTTGACCTGGCCCATCAGCGCGTTGTAGCTCGTCTTGACCTGGTCGGTCGCGAGCAGCTGGTTAGCCGCGTCCTCGGTCTTCTTGATGTTGTTGAAGTCGTAGGAGAACAGCGTCTCGATCGCCTTCGAGACCTGGTCCTTGACCTGCGCGGTCTTCGCGACGTCGAGCACCGCGCGGTTGCTCGTCGAATCGGCCGCGTCCGAGCCCTTGACCTGGAAGATGACCGCGGCGGCGACCAGCGCCAGTCCGGCCACCAGCAGCAGCGCGACCCGCACGGTGTTGCGGCTGACCGCCGCCCGCTGGGCCGGGACCGCAGCGACAGCGTCCTCGTCGTCGCGTGCCTTGGTCTCGGCTTCCTCGACGTCCGAGGGCTTCTCCGCGCCGGTGTCCCGCTTCTTCCGCCGCGGGCTCGGCTTGGCCGGTGCCTCCTCGACCGTCTCGCCGGTGAGCGCGTCGACCTCCTCAGCCGGAGCTTCCTTGGCGGGAGCTTCCTCGGCGACCCCGGAAACCTCGGCTTCCGGCTCAGCGGCTTCGACGGCGTCCTCTTCGACCGCGGTCTCCGCGACTTCAGCAGACTCAGTCTCAGGCTCGGTCTCGGCCGGACGCACCAGCCCGCCGCGAGGGATCCGCAGCTCCTGCGTCGCCTCGGCCGGATCCGCGTCGGGAAGCGGCCGCGGCCGGGGGCGCGGTTTGGGCGAGGCCGCCGGCGCCGCCGGGTCCGACGGCTTGCGCAGCCCGGCGACCTTCGGCCGGCGGGCCGGTGGCGTGCTGCTGCGCGGTGGCTGGCGACGGGAGGGGGGCACTGCGGAACTCCGATCTGCGGGTGAAGCTACTGGCCGGCGGCGACGAGCGGCACTTGGTCGATCCCGGACAGCTTCCACGAGCCGTCGACCCGGGTCATCTGGACCTCGAGCCGCAGCGCCTTGGTGGCGTTCTTGCCGCCCGCCGAGGTGTCCGTGCTGATCGCGGCCAGGAAGCTGGCCTTGCCGTCGTGGTCGTTCAGCTCCTCGACCGCGATGTCCTGGATCGTGGTGGTGACCTTGACCTTCTGGTCGGTCAGCGCCTTCGAGTAGTTCGGCTGGGCCTGCGCGATCTGCTTGGCCATGTCGTCGCTGGAGACTTCCTTCTGCTTCTGGAAGTACGCGTCCAGGTTCTGGTAGTCGACCTGGGTGTAGGCCAGCACCGCGGCGGTGCCGTCCTTGAGCACGTCGTCGCGTGCCGAAGCCAGGTCCCGGTCGCCGTCCATCTCCGCGACCAGCCACATGATCCCGAACACGATCGCCACCACCAGCGCGGCGAGAGCGAACGCCCCGGACCCGAACAGCCAGACGCGCGGCGATCCGGGAAGCGTCCACTTTTCCTGCGCCGCCCCGGCCGAAGCCGGTTCGGGCGTATCAGCGGTCACCTCTTCCTCGGCGACCGCGTGCTCGGCACTCATAACACTCCAGAGTAGGTAACAGTCATCAAATCCCGGTCAGCCGAGCCCCAGCAGCGAGCCCATGCTGTTCAGCGACACCCCGGGGCTGCCGACGACGCCCGGCACCTGAGCGTCGCGCTGCTCCTGCAGCTGCTGCGCCGGCCGGTTCTGGTTCGCCGCGATGTCCTGCTGCGACGGCTGCACCGGCACGCCGTTGTACGGCGCGTTCTGGGAACCCCGGACGTTGATCGGGCTGCCCTTCGGCTCGGCGCAGTAGGCCTTGTCGTCCTCCGGTCGCGGCGAGGTGTCCGAACCCGGACGGTACTGGCTGTAGGGCAGATAGCCCTTCGTGCACGACGGCGGGTTGAACAGATTGAGCACCAGGCCGAGGTGCGCGGTCCCGTCGCCGGGGGCC
Organism: Amycolatopsis sp. NPDC054798; assembly: GCF_053611505.1. Taxonomy (NCBI): domain Bacteria; kingdom Bacillati; phylum Actinomycetota; class Actinomycetes; order Pseudonocardiales; family Pseudonocardiaceae; genus Amycolatopsis; species Amycolatopsis sp. NPDC054798. The sequence continues at coordinate 40,087 of NZ_JBSHAM010000044.1, forward strand.
ACCGACGGCGCGGCGGCTGCCAGCGCCGGATAGGTCACCAGGCCCTGTTCGAGCCCGTCTAGCCGGGTCACGGTCAGGTTGGCCGTGGTCAGCAGGTTCGCAGTCAGCGCGCCGAGGCCGGGACCGGTCTCCTTGACCACCTGGCTGATCTGGGTCGCCACCTGCGGGGTGACGCCGATCAGCTTGCGCAGGTCGCCGTCGGAGTTCTTGAGCGTCCCGCTGAGCTGGTTGAGGCTCTTGGAGAAGGACGCGAAGTTCGACGCCTCGTCGTTCTGCGTGTCCAGCACCTTGCCGCCGGCCTGCAGCAGCTGCACGGTCTGCGGCAGGTACTGCTGCGCGGTGGTGGTGAAGCTGCGCGCGGTGTCCATCAGCGTCTGCAGGTCGCCGCCGGTGCCGCGGAAGGCGTCGTAGGACTCGTCGACGACCTTGCGCAGCGCGTCGGTGGGCACCGAGGCGGACAGCGAGTCGAGGTCGCCGAGCAGCCGGTCGGTGCTGACCGGGGTGGTCGTGCGCGCGGCCGGGATCACCGAACCGCTCGCCAGGTACGGACCCTGGTCCTTCTTCGGCCGCAGGTCCACGTACTGCTCGCCGACCGCGGACCGGTTGGCGATGACCGCGTCGAGGTCGGACGGCACGCGCGGGGCCGACGGGTCGATGTTCAGGTCGGCTTCGAGCCCGGTCTGGGTCAGCCGCAGCTGCCCGACGCGGCCGACGTTGAAGCCGCGGTAGGTCACCTCGGCGTTGGTGAAGATCCCGCCGGATTCGTTGAGCTGCAGCTTCACCGTGTACCCGCTGCTGCCGAACACCGTGCCGAGGCCGGCGAACCGGATCAGCGCGTACACGATGGCCACGACCGAGATGATCGCGAAGGCCACCAGCTGGATTTTCGTCCTGCGCAGCAACATCAGCCAGCACCTCCGGAAAGCACCCCGAACAGGCCGGACAGCCCGCTCTGCGCCGGCTGCCCGCCACCCTGACCGCCGGTCGAGGACGGAGCCTGCTGCTGCCCCTGCCCCGCGGGCTGGCTGCCCGGGAACGACAGCGGCGGCGGCTGGTTCGCGGGCGTGCCCTCGACGCCGCCGGTCAGCCCGGGTGCCGGGATGAGGCCGTTGAGCCCGTTCTGCCTGCTGCGACCGAGGTTGTCGATGACGTCCTTGAGGTTCAGGTCGACCTTGGCGAACAGGTTGAAGTAGTCGCCCTTGACGTCGTTGTAGGCCTGGTCGGTGAACGGGTAGGTCAGCAGGATCTCCAGCGCCTTCGGCAGGTCGCTGCCCGCCTCGCCGAGCTTCTGCAGCGTCGGCGTGAGCGCCTTGAGGTCGGCCACCAGGTCCGCCTTGCTCTTGTTCACCGTGTCGGTCGCGACGCCGGAGAGGTTGTTGAGCGCGTTCAGCATGGTCACCAGCTGCCCGCGCTGCTGCTCCAGCACGCCGAGCCCGGGCCCGAGGTTGTCGACCGCCCCGACCAGCTTGTCCTTCTGGTCCCGCAGGGTCATGGACAGCCGGTTGAGCCCGTCGAGCGCGCGGGTGATGTTGGCCGACTGGTTGTCGAGGTTGGTGACCAGCTCGTTCGCGTTGGCCAGCAGCGCCTTGATGTCCGGCTCGCGGCCGGCGGTGGCGTTGTTGAGTTCCTTGGTGATCGTGTTGAGCTGCTCCACGCCACCGCCGTTGAGCAGCAGGGACAGCGCGCCGAGCACCTCCTCGACCTGGACGTCGCGGCCGGTGCGCGCGAGCGGGATGGTCGCCCCGTTCGCCAGCTGCCCGGTCGCTTCGGTGCCGCCCGGCGACGCCAGTTCGACGTACTTCTCGCCGAGCAGGCTCGACTGCTTCACGTTGGCCATCGCGTTGGCCGGCAGCTTGACGTCGCCGTTGACCTCGACGGTCACCTCGGCGTGCCAGCCGTCCGGCGTCAGCCCGATCGCTTTGACCTGCCCGACCGGCACCTCGTTGACCTTCACCCCGGACTGCGGGACGAGGTCGAGCACGTCCTTGAACTGGATCTTCAGCGTGTACGGGTGGCTGCCGAGGTCGGCCCCGCCGGGCAGCGGGACGTCGTAGACGCCGTTGAACGCGCAGCCGCTGAGCACGAGCGCGGTCACCGTGGTGAGCGCCCCGCCCGCGGCGAACTTCGTCAGTCGCTTCACGTCAGCTCCCCTGCGTCCCGTAGACCTGGCCCTGCAGCGGGAGCGGCAGCGGCGGCAGCTGGCCGTTCTGCATCGCCTGGAGCACCTGCGCGGTGGACGGCAGCGGAACCACGCCGTCGACCACCTTGGCGATGCCGTCGCAGGCGTTGCCGAGCAGCTGCTTGGTCACCGATGTCTGCTTGAGCAGGCTGCAGACCATCACCAGCGGCGGGGCGGTCAGCTCGTTGAGGTTCGGCCGCGCGTCGAGCGTGCCCGCCGAGCCGTTGTAGACGCCGACGATGTTGGACAGCGCGACCGGCGCGACGTCGAGGATCTCGGCGAGCGAGCTGCGCTGGTCCACCAGCACCTTGGTCACGCTGGCCAGTTTGTCCACATTGGACTTCAACCGGCCGCGGTTGCGTTCGATGAAGCCCTGCACCGACTGCAGCGTGGTGCCGAGCTGCTGCACGGTCTGGGCGAGATTGTCCTTCTCCCCGGCCAGGAATCCGCTCACGTCGGCGAGCTGGCTCTCGAACTGGCGCACCTGGCCGTCGCTGTTGGCGAGCGACTGGGAGAACTTGCCGAGGTTCTGCACCGTCTGGAAGAGGTCGTCCTTGTTGCCCGCCAGCGTGCCCGACGCCTGCCCGAGCTTGGTGATCGTGTCGTGCAGCGCCTTGCCGTTGCCGTCGAGGTTGTTCGCCGCGGTGTTCAGCAGGTCCGACAGCGAGCCGTTCTTGTTGGCCCCGTTCGGTCCCAGCGTCTCGCTGACCTTCGCCAGGCTGGCCGCGAGCTGGTCGACCTCCAGCGGCACCTCGGTGCGGTCGAGGCCGATCGTCGCGCCGTCGGAGATCCGCGGGCCGCCGGTGTAGGCCGGGGCGAGCTGGATGTAGCGGTCGCTGACCAGCGACGGGGCCACGATCAGCGCCTTCGCGTCGGCGGGCACCGCCACCGAACGGTCGTATTCGAGGTCGACCCGGACCTGGTTGCCCATCGGCTGGATCTTGGTCACCGTGCCCATGTCCACGCCGAGCATCCGGACGCTGTTGCCCTCGTAAAGGCCGACGGCGCCGGAGAAGTACGCGGTCAGGTGGTTGCGGCCGGCGTCCTTGAGGGTCCACCAGAGCGCGCCCGCGACCACGAGCGCGAGCACGATCGCGATCGTCATGCCGCGCATGAGCGACTGGCCGAAGCGGGTGTCGGTCATTTGGAGTTGCACCCCTCCGGATTGAGCGGGCCGACCGAAGGAAGCACCAGGCCGCAGATGTAGTTGTCGAACCAGTGCCCGGTGCCGATCGTGTTGTTGAAGACCCGGATGAACGGGGCGAACTTCTGGATCCCCTGCGCCAGCGAGTCCTGGTTGCGCTGCAGCATCGAGGTGAGCTGGTCGAGCTGGGTGAGCACCGGGTTCAGCTGGCCGTCGTTGTCGTCGACGAGGCCCTGCAGCTGCGCCGACAGCTGCTTCGAACCGTCGAGCAGCGTCTTGATCGCCTGCTCGCGTTTGCCGATCTCGTCCAGCAGCTGGTTGCCGTCGGTGATCAGCTTCTGCACCTCGGCGTCGCGGTCGACCAGGGTCTGCGACACCTGGCGGGTGTTGGCCAGCAGGTTCGCCAGCTGCGAATCGCGTTTGGCGATCGTGTCCGACAGCTTCGAAAGCCCGGACAGCGCGCCCTTCACGTCCTGCGGGGTGTTCGAGAACGTCTGGGTTATCGCCTCGAAGCTCTTCGACAGCTGGTTCGTGTCGATCTCGTCGACCGTCTGCGAGAGCCCGCGGAACGCGTCGAGCACGTCGTAGGGCGACATCGTGCGGTCGCGCGGGATCGGCGCGCCGGGGTCGAGGTTGCCGTTGCCCTGCGGGTCGAGCGCGAGGTACTTCTGGCCGAGCAGCGTCTTGATCTTGATCGCCGCCGTGGTCTTGTCACCCATCCAGGCGTCCTTGACCTTGAACGACACCTTGACCGACGCGCCGTCCAGCTTGATGTCGGACACCTTGCCGACCTTCACGCCGGCGATCCGCACGTCGTTGTCCTTCTGCAGCCCGGCCGCTTCGGAGAAGTCCGCGCTGTAGGTCGTGCCGCCGCCGATCACCGGCAGGTCCTCGGAGTTCATCGCGGCGACGAGGCCGAGCGCCATGACCGCGATGCCGACCAGCGCGATCGGGATCGGGTTGCGTTTCTGGAAAGACTTCATCCCTTGCACCTGTCCCGGTTCGTCGGCAAGAGCGTGAAGTTCGTGTTCGGCAGCAGCGGCGGCGCGCCGACCGTCCCCGTCATCTCGCACGCGTAGAAGTTGAACCACGAGCCGTAGTCGGCGGTGCGGGTGAGCGCGCTGACCTTCTTCGGCATGAACTGGATGAAGTGCTCGACGAGCGGTTCGTTCTGGTTCAGGTTCGTGGTGAGCTTGCCGAGAGCGGCGATGTCGTCCTTCAGCGGAGCCCGCGCGTCGGTCAGCAGACCGGCGGTCGTGGTGGCCAGATTGCCCAGCCCCTCGATCGCGTCGCCGATCGGCTTGCGGTCCGCGGCGAGGCCGGAGACCAGCTGCTGCAGCTTCACGATCAGGTCGTTGAGCTGCGGGGTGTGCTGGTTGACCGTGTCGAGAACCGAGTTGAGGTTGTCGATGACCTCGCCGATCACCTGGTCCTTGTTCGCGATCGTGGTGGCCAGCGAGGCGGTGTGCGACAGCAGGCTTTCCACCGTGCCGCCCTCGCCCTGCAGCACCTGGATGACCTCGTACGACAGCTTGTTCACGTCGGCCGGGTTCAGCGCGGTGAACAGCGGTTTGAAGCCGTTGAAGAGCTCGGTCAGGTCCAGCGCGGGCGTGGTGCGCTCGAGCGGGATGGTGCCGCCCGGCTTGAGCGTCGCCCCGCTGGTGTCGTCGCCCTGGCCGAGCGAGAGGTAGCGCTGGCCGACCAGGTTGCGGAACTTGATCTGCGCGGTGACGCCGGCGGGCAGCTTGCGTCCGGCGTCGACCTCGAAGTCCACCTGCGCCTGGCGCTTGTCGACGATCTTCACGTCCTTGACCTGGCCGACGCGGACGCCCGCGATGCGCACGTCGTCGTTCGGCAGCACGAGCGTGGCGTCGGTGAACCGCGCGGAGTAGGCGCTGGTGCTGGTGGTGTTGATGTTCGCGATGCTGATGCCGAGCACCGTGGTGAACAGCACTGTGACCACCACGAAGATCGTGAGCTTGATCAGCGGTGCGGCGAGTCCCCTCACTTGACCGTCACCTCCGTGCCCCGGTAGAGCGGGCCGACGAGCAGCGAACCCCAGCCGGGGAACTGGCCCTGCGAAATCCCCATCTCCGGGCTGACCAGCGCGGCGAGGAAGTTGTTCTCCGCCGCGGTGTTGACCGGGTTGCCGCCCGACGTTCCGCCGCCGTTGATCCCGGCCGCGTCCGCCTTGAAGTTGGCCGGGTTCAGGCCCTCGCCCACGGTCTTGGACCCCGGGCCCTGTTTGGTGCCGTCCTTGAACGGGCCGTCCGGCGGCTGCTGCGGGAACGGGTCCGGTGCGGGGTTGAGGTCGTAACAGCGCGGACCGCGCTTGTCCTCGAACCGCGGTTCCTCGCCCGGCTTGTACGGCCCGCGGTTCACCACGATCTCAATGGTGGCGTTCAGGCCGGGTTTGCCGTTGTACTTGCCCAGCGCCGCGTCCGCGGCCGGGACGACCTTCGCCATCTGCTTCATCACGCACGGGTATTCCGGCGAGTACTTGGCGAGCAGTTCGGCGGTCGGCCGGGCGGTGCGGGCGAGGCTGATGAGGTTCTGCGAGTTCGCTTCCAGGAACGACTGCAGGTCCTGCGACGCCGTGGTGAGGTTGCCGTAGAGGCTCGACAGGTTCGCCTGCTCGGCCACCACGGTGCGCGTGGTCGTGCTCAGGTTGTCCAGGCTCTGCACCAGATCCGGCGTCGCGTTGCTCAGGTGGCCGGAGAACTCCGCGAGCGCCTTGAGGTTGTGCTGCAGCTCCGGCTCGTGCGGGTTCAGGTCGCCGATGTACTGGCCGAGCTGCGAGAGCGTTTCGCCGAGCGGTTTGCCGCGGCCCTGCAGCGCGGTCGAGATCGCGGTGAGCGTGCTGGACAGCTTCTGCGGCTGCACCGCCTGCAGCACCGGCATCAGGTGTTCGAGCGCCTGGTCCAGTTCGACCGCGCCGGAAGTGCGGTCCTGGGTGATCACGTCGCCCTGGGAAAGCGTCCTGCTCGACGGGTCCTGCGGAATCTGCAGCGACACATAGCGTTCGCCGAACAACGTCTTGGGAAGGAATCGCGCGGACACGTTCTCCGGAATCAGCTTCACCGACTCCGGATCCATCGCCAGGGTCAGTTCCGCGCCGTTCTCGGTCGCCTTGATGTCCTGCACCGAACCGACGATCAAACCGCGGACCTTCACGTCCGACTGCTTGAGCAGCTGGTTGCCGATGTGGCCCGCGTCGAGCTTCACGGTGACGAACTTGCTGAACGCCTTGTCGTACATCGCGATGCTGAGCGCGATCCCGCCGACGAGCACCGCCACCAGCAGCAGGCCGAGCAACCTGCGCCGTAGTGTGGTCATCCCGCAATCCTCACCGTGACGTCGGTTCCCCAGATCGCGAAACCGATGAAGAAGTTCACGACCGAAACCGTGACGATGGAAAGCCGCACCGCGCGGCCGACGGCCACGCCCACCCCGGCGGGCCCGCCGCTGGCCCGGTACCCGAAGTAGCAATGCGAAAGAATGATCAAAACGCTGAAGATCAGCACCTTGATGAACGAATAGAGCACGTCTTGCGGTGGTAGGAACAGGTCGAAGTAATGGTCGTAGGTACCCGCTGATTGTCCGTAGATATAGATAACGACCAGCCGCGAGGCGAGGTACGAGCTCAGCAGGCCGATCACGTACAGCGGGATCACCGCCACGAACCCGGCGATGATCCGCGTGGTCACCAGGTACGGAAGGCTCGGCACGCCCATCACCTCGAGCGCGTCGATCTCCTCGGAGATCCGCATCGCGCCGAGCTGCGCGGTGAAACCCGCGCCGACCGTCGCCGACAGCGCGAGCCCGGCCACCAGCGGCGCGATCTCGCGGGTGTTGAAGAACGCGGTGAGGAAGCCGGTGAACGCCGAGGTGCCGATCGAGTTCAGCGCCGAGTAGCCCTGCAGGCCGACGAGGACACCGGTGAACAGCGTCAGGCCGACCATCACGCCGACCGTGCCGCCGATGACCGCGAGCGAGCCGGAACCGAAGCTCACCTCGGCCAGCAGCCGCAGCACTTCCTTGGTGTAGCGGCGCAGCGTGCGCGGCGTCCACAGCAGAGCCCGGCCGTAGAACGACATCTGGTCGCCGAGCGTGTCCAGGGTCTCCAGCGGGCGGTTGGCGATCCGCTTCGCCCCCGAGAGGAACGTCATGGTCAGTCCAGCTTTCCGGGCACGAGCTGCAGGTAGATCAGCGTGATCACGAAGTTCACGACGAAAAGCAGCAGGAACGTGATGACCACCGACTGGTTCACCGCGTCGCCGACGCCCTTCGGGCCGCCGCTCGGGTGCAGGCCGCGATAAGCCGCCACGACCGCGGCGATGAAGCCGAAGATGAGCGCCTTGATCTCGCCGACCCAGAGGTCGGGCAGCTGCGCGAGCGCGGAGAAGCTGGATAGGTACGCACCGGGGGTGCCGCCCTGGAGCACGACGTTGAAGAAGTAGCCGCCGAGCACGCCGATGACGCTGACCATGCCGTTGAGCAGGAGCGCGACGAGCATCATGGCGAGCGTGCGGGGCACGATCAGGCGCTGGACCGCGGAGACGCCGAGCACCTCCATCGCGTCGATCTCCTCGCGGATGGTCCGCGCGCCGATGTCGGCGCAGACCGCGCTGCCGCCCGCGCCGGCCACCAGCAGCGCGGTGACCAGCGGGCTGGCCTGCTGCACGGTCGCCAGCACCGAACCGGCACCGGTGTAGGACTGCGCGCCGAGCTGGCGGGCGAGCGCGCCGAACTGCAGCGAAATGACCGCGCCGAACGGGATCGCGACGAGCGCGGTCGGCAGGATCGTCACGCTCGCGACGAACCAGGCCTGCTGGATGAACTCGCGGAACTGGAACGGGCGCTGGAAGATGCCGCGGATGATGTCGAGGCCGAGTGCGAACAGGTTCCCGGTCTCCCGCAGCATTCCGTAGCCGGGGATCTTGGCCGTGCTGGTGGTCACGCGCCACCCTGCCCGTGCCGGGGCGACCGGCGGTCCGCGCCCGGAATGCGCGCGACCTGGTCGGCGGGAAGCTGCCCCTGGTGCTGGTTGGGCACCGGACCCGGCGCGTTGACCGGCGGCAGCTGCTGGGTGGCCTCGGGGCCCTGCTGCTGGTGATGGTGGAACGCACCGGGGTTGGGCCGCACGTTGTAGTGCCGCTGCTGCTCCGGCGTCAGGGATTCGATGATCCCCTCCTGCGCGCTCGGCGGGAGCGTGTGCAGGATCCGCATGACGCGGTCCATCCGCCGCTTCGCCCCGGCCCGCTCCGGCACGCCCGGGCTGACCTGCATCTGCGGCACGACGCCGCGCACGTCCTCGTTGAGCACGTCGCCGTGGCCCGCCTCGGCCTCGGCCTGCTCGCGGGCCATCTGGGCGCTGTCCTTTTCCTCGGACATGCCGATCGGGCCGAGCTTGCGGCCGTTGAGGAACTGCTCGACCACCGGCTCGTCGCTGGTCAGCAGTACCTCGCGCGGGCCGAACATGACGAGTTCCTTGCGGAACAGCATGCCGAGGTTGTCCGGCACCGTGCGCGCAAGGTTGATGTTGTGCGACACGATCAGGAACGTCGCGTCGATCTGGGCGTTGACGTCGAGGAAGAGCTGCGAGATGTAGGTCGTGCGGACCGGGTCGAGACCGGAGTCCGGCTCGTCGACCAGGATGATCTCCGGGTCCAGCACGAGGGCGCGGGCGAGGCCGGCGCGCTTGCGCATCCCGCCGGAGATCTCGCCGGGGAGCTTCTTGTCCGCACCGGCCAGACCGGTGATCTCGAGCTTCTCGAGCACGATCCGGCGGATCTCGGTCTCGGACTTCTTCGTGTGCTCCCGCAGCGGGAAGGCCACGTTGTCGAAGAGGTTCATCGAGCCGAACAGCGCGCCGTCCTGGAACAGGACGCCGAAGAGCTTCCGGATCTCGTACAGCTTGTGCTCGGAGCAGGTGACGATGTCGACGCCGTTGATGACGCAGCGTCCGCGGTCCGGCTTGAGCAGGCCGATCATCGACTTCAGGAACACGGACTTGCCGGTTCCGGACGGGCCGAGCATCGCCGAGACCTCGCCGGGAGGCAGGGTCAGCGTCACGTCCCGCCAGATGGTCTGCTTTCCGAAGGACTTCGTCAGACCTTCGATGACCACCTCGGCACCCATCGCACCTCCAGGAGCTGTTCCGCGTCGTCGCGCACCGCCGCCCCGTCACCGCTGGCGGCGGCGGAGCTCGCGCGGCGAACTCCGCTTCAACCAGGTGCAACGAGCTGAGCGCGAACAGGTTACTCACCAGTTTTGTTCTCTGGCCAGCCCCCGTGCACACCTCACGCGACGGAGATCCAGTACGGCGACCGCTGGCAGCACGGTAGTGCACGTCACGTTCGGGCGCAGAGCCAGATGGCCGACCGCCGCTCACCCTGACGGGTTAACCGGCGGAAACGCGGCAGACAGGGGGTGACTCGGCACCGGCTTCCGGGCTTCCCGTTCGCCTGAACGAGGGGTGCTCGGCAAGACCCGGCGACTGTGTGTCTTTTTTTGCCGCGGACAGCAAAAGGGGCGGGCACCCGGATCGGATGCCCGCCCCTTTCGAGGTGGTGCTGCAGGCGCTTGCGCGCCCGGGATCACTTGATGGTGATCTTGGCGCCAGCGGCCTCGAGCTTCTCCTTGGCGGCCTCGGCGGCCTCCTTGTCGACCTTCTCCAGGAGCGCCTTCGGAGCGGCCTCGACCAGCTCCTTGGCCTCCTTCAGGCCCAGACCGGAGACGACCTCGCGGACGACCTTGATGACCTGGATCTTCTTGTCGCCGGCCGAGTCGAGGACGACGTCGAACTCGTCCTGCTCAGCAGCGGCCTCGGCGCCACCCGCGGCGGCACCCGGGGCAGCGGCGACGACGGCGGCCGGGGCGGCGGCGGTGACGTCGAAGACCTCTTCGAACTCCTTCACGAAGTCCGACAGCTCGAGGAGGGTCAGCTCCTTGAAGGCGTCGATCAGCTCGGCGGTGCTCAGCTTCGCCATGATGGCTTCCTCTCAGAAAAACGAACTAAAACGTTCGGGGTGGGGTGGTTCAGCTCTCGGCGGGTGCTTCGGCTGCTTCGGTACCGGTGGCGTTGCGCTGCTTCTCCTCCAGCGCGGCAGCCAGGCGGGCAACCTGGGACGCCGGCGCCTGGAACAGCGCGGCGGCCTGGGAAAGCTTCGCCTTGAACGCGCCCGCCGCCTTGGAGAGCAGCACCTCACGGCTGTCGAGATCAGCGATCTTGGAGATCTCGTCCACGGACAGCGCGCGGCCGTCCATGTAGCCGCCCTTGATGACAAGCGCGTTGTTGTCCTTCGCGAAGTCGCGAAGTGCCTTCGCGGCGTCGACTGCCTCGCCCTGCACGAAGGCGATCGCGGTCGGGCCCACGAACAGGTCCTCGACGCCCTCGAGACCGGCGTCCTCAGCGGCACGCTTGACGAGGGTGTTCTTCGCGACCCGGTACTTGGCACTGGTGCCGAGAGCGCGGCGCAGCTGGGACAGCTGAGTCACGGAGAGGCCGGTGTACTCGGTAACGACGGTGGCCGAGCTGCTGCGGAAGCTCTCCGCGATCTCGGCGACGGCCGCCACCTTGTCGGGCTTCGCCATGGTCGCCTCCTCTCTTGGCTAGTGTCACCACTGGCTTCGGCGGAGGCGCCCCCGAACGACAAAAACGCCCACGCGCAGCAGACGCGGGGCGTTGCCCAGCCGTGACGACTGGGGTGAAAGCCTCGTTCCTCCTGCGCAGGCCGTCCGCCGTACTGCGGAACCTTCGCTCCCCGGGAATCCGGAGAGAACCAGCGGTCTTTGGTAGAACCGTCGACCAGCATACGGGAGGGCTGCGCGGCGTTCGCGGGCGCCCCCTTGCTGAGCTGCGAGAACCGGGCCAGTCTCGGGAAATCGCGGCGGAGCGGGCATCATTGGTGACGTGGCGGAACAGCGTGATCACGGAAAGCCGGAAGAAACCCCCTCTCCCGGCCAGGGCGGATCCTCGGCGCAACCGCCCGCACTGCCGCAGCCCGGCGGGGCCGAGGTCGCCCCGCGGCCCCCGGCTCAGCCCGCGGCGAACGAGCCCCCATCAGCGGAGCCTCAGTTCGATCCCGAGCAACTGCGCCAGTTCCAGGAATTCCAGCGGTTCCAGGAGTACCTGCGGTTCACCCAGTCCCAGCAGGGCGCCGAACCGGCTCCGCCGCCCGACGCTGGCCTGGTCCCGGCGGGCAACCGGCAGCCGCAGCCGCTCGCCGGCGGCCAGCCGCCAGCCCCGCCGAACCAGCCGGGTGCGCTGACCGCGTACGAGGAACCGCCGCGCAACCGCCGTCCGGTGCCGCGGTGGGTGAAGCGGCTCGGCGGGAAGATCCTGGGCTGGGTGGTCGCCCTGGTCATCCTCGGCATCCTGATCAACTGGGGGTATCACCAGATTTTTCCCAGTGACGACGGGAAAACGTCCGCGGAGATCGCCGCCGAGGGCGGCGGGACCTACCACACGAACCAGATCCTCACGACGGCCTCGCCGTACGAATCGGTCCGCCGCGTCTACGACGGGATCGCGCAACACGGTGCCGGGCAGAAGAGCATGGTCGACCACGTCTGCGGCCTCTTCGACCAGGCCACCCAGCTGAAGTTCGCGACCGATCTCGGTTTCACCGACTGCGCTCTCGCGGTCCAAGGCCTGCACGACCGGCTCGACCGCGCGCCCGGTTCGGTCGACGCCTACGCCGAGTCGATCTCGAAGCGTTCCGGATGGCCGCCGGGCGAGGACGTGGTGATCAAGTCGTGCGACTTCGCCATCACCGGCGGTCCCGCGCTCGGGGACTTCACCGTCAAGCAGGTCGAAAAAGGACAGTGGCTGATCGTCGGCCACCAACGCGGCCCGGAGAAGTGCACTCCGCCGACGGCGACTTCTACCCCAGGCTGACCGTCGTCACGCAGGCGAACTGATCGGCATCCGGGTCTCCCCCGTGTCCGAGTACGCGAAGAAGTCCACCAACGCCGCCGCGAAAGCCGGGTGTGCCACCGCTTCCATGTGGTTCCCCGGCACCCGCACCAGCCGCGCACCAGCGATCCCCGCGGCGAGGCGTTCCGGCTGCGTCGCCAGTTCGTCCGACTCCCCGGCCAGGATCAGCGTCGCCGCCGACAGGTTCGTCAGCCGCATCGGTCCGTGCGGGGTCGCGTGCATGACCGCGGCCAGCGCTTCGACGTCCGCTCCCGCGCGGCGGGCCAGCCGGCGGAACGGGCGCGCCGCCGGGGGCACCTCCGACCGGTCTTCAGCCAGCAGCCCGGCCGCGATCTGGCTCCGGTTGATCACCCGGGCGTCCACCCCGCCGAAGTCCACGATCCCCGCGCCGACCCCGCCGACCGCGAGGCAGCGGACCCGCCGGTCACGGGTAGCCACCAGCAGCGAGACGATCGCGCCCATCGAATAGCCCGCCAGGCACACCTCGTCCAGGCCGAGTTCGTCGAACAGCGCGGTCAGGTCCGCGGCCATGATGTCCTCGCCGTAGGCCGCCGGATCGTGCGGCTTCTCCGATTCGCCGTGCCCGCGCGCGTCCAGCGCGATCACCGTGAAGCCCGCCTTGACCAGCGCGTCCACCACTCCGGGATTGACCCAGTTCACCTGGGAATCGGCGGCGAAACCGTGGTGCAGCACGACGGGCCGCCGGTGCCGTCCGTCGCCCTCCCAGACCGTGTAGCTCAGCTGGAGCCCGTCGGGGGCGCGGAACGTCGTTGGCATATGTCCATGAGACACGAAAAAAGGGTGGTCACGCACGAAGCGTGACCACCCTTTCGCGTGATGTGCGACTCAGACCGCCGCTTCCTCGGAAAGGAGGTTGCGGGTCCGCGCCGGGTCGACCGGGATGCCCGGGCCCATCGTGGTGGTGAAGGTGATCTTCTTGACGTAGCGGCCCTTCGCCGACGACGGCTTGGCGCGCAGGATCTCGTCCAGCGCGGCCGCGTAGTTCTCCACCAGCTTCTCGGTGTCGAACGACGCCTTGCCGATCACCAGGTGCAGGTTCGCCTGCTTGTCGACGCGGAAGTTGATCTTGCCGCCCTTGATGTCCTTCACGGCCTTCTCGACCGCGGGGGTCACCGTGCCGGTCTTCGGGTTCGGCATGAGGCCGCGCGGGCCGAGGATGCGGGCGATGCGGCCCACCTTGGCCATCTGGTCCGGCGTCGCGATCGCGGCGTCGAAGTCGAGCCAGCCACCCTGGATGCGCTCGATCAGTTCGTCGGTGCCGACCGCGTCCGCGCCGGCGGCTTCGGCCTCAGCGGCCTTGTCGCCGACGGCGAAAACGATGACGCGGGCGGTCTTACCGGTGCCGTGCGGCAGGTTCACGGTGCCGCGGACCATCTGGTCGGCCTTGCGCGGGTCGACCCCGAGACGCATCGCGACCTCGACGGTCGCGTCCATCTTCGTCTTGGAGGTCTCCTTCGCCAGCTTCACGGCCTCGAGCGGCGCGTACAGCCGCGCCTTGTCGATCAGCTCCGCGGCCTGGCGGTAGGCCTTGCTGTGCTTGGTCATGCTTCTGTCCTTAGGTAAGTCAGTGGATCAGTGTGGTTTTGCAGAGCCAGCACATGGCTCTCCCACTGTGTTTGATTGCCGCGACTTCGTCGCGGCGGAGAAATCGCCTTCATCCGGTTTCTTCCCTCCCGATGCGCTCGGCCCGGGGGCCGATCGCATCGCTCAGTCCAGAAACCGGAGCGATTTCTCGGGCGAGTCACTCGACGGTGATGCCCATGGAGCGAGCAGTGCCGGCGATGATCTTCGCGGCCTGGTCGATGTCGTGCGCGTTGAGGTCGGTCTCCTTGGTCTTCGCGATCTCGCGGACCTGGTCCCAGGTGACCTTGGCGACCTTGGTCTTGTGCGGCTCGCCGGAGCCCTTCTCCACGCCCGCGGCCTTGAGCAGCAGCTTGGCGGCCGGCGGCGTCTTCAGCTTGAAGTCGAACGACCGGTCTTCGTACACGGAGATCTCGACCGGGACGACGTCCCCGCGCTGCGACTCGGTCGCGGCGTTGTAGGCCTTGCAGAACTCCATGATGTTGACGCCGTGCTGACCCAGCGCCGGGCCGACCGGCGGCGCGGGGTTGGCCGCACCCGCCTTGATCTGCAGCTTGATGATCGCCGCAAGCTTCTTCTTCTTGGGTGGCATTACCTTGTGTCCTTCTTAACTGACGTGAGTCCCCCGCACACCTGCCAGTACGCGGGGACTGCCGACCGGGATGGCCCGGCCGTCAGATCTTGGAGACCTGGCTGAACGAGAGCTCGACCGGGGTCTCCCGGCCGAAGATCGACACCAGGACCTTCAGCTTCTGCCCGTCGACGTTGACCTCGGAGATCGTGGCGGGCAGCGTGGCGAACGGGCCGTCCATGACGGTGACCGACTCGCCGACCTCGAAGTCGACCTCGACGGTGGACGTACCGGACGGCGCGGAGGCGGCGGATTCGCCACCCTTGGCGGCCTTGGCCGGGGCTTCCTTCTCGACCTGCGGCGCGAGGAACTTCAGCACCTCGTCCACGGTCAGCGGCGACGGCCGCGAGGTGGCTCCGACGAATCCGGTGACGCCAGGGGTGTTGCGCACCGCGCTCCACGACTGGTCGTTGAGGTCCATCCGGACCAGGATGTAGCCGGGCAGCACCTTGCGCTGCACCTGCTTGCGCTGGCCGTTCTTGATCTCGGTGACCTCTTCGGTCGGGACCTCGATCTGGAAGATGTAGTCCTCGACGTCCAGGGTCTGGGTACGCGTCTCGAGGTTGGTCTTGACCTTGTTCTCGTAACCGGCGTACGAGTGCACGACGTACCACTCGCCCGGCGCGGCCTTGAGCTCGGCGCGCAGCGCGGCGACCGGGTCGTCCGCCTCGGGGGCGGGCTCGGTCACGTCGGCTTCGGCGTCGTCCGATTCCTCGGCGGCGCTGTCGTCGGCGGAGGCTTCTTCGGCGGCGACCTCGTCCTCGGCGACGGGCACCTCGACGGACTCGGCGGACTCCTCGTCGCCGGGTGCCGTCTGCACCTGCTCGTCGGAAAGCTCGGTCAGGTCGCGACCGGCTTCGGTGCCGTTGTCGGAGGTCACGTTCCGTCCTCTCAGTTGATCGCTTGCCGGGCCGGACCGGGGCCCGGCCAGCGCGGTGGCGCGCCCTTCGGGCGTCAGCCGAAGACCAGCCCGACCAGCTCCTTGAAGCCGAGATCGAGGCCGCTCACGAGGGCCACCATGAACACCACGAACACCAGCACGACCGCGGTGTAGGTGACCATCTGCTTGCGGTTGGGCCAGATGACCTTGCGCAGTTCGGCCCAGACCTCGCGGATGAACCGCGTGAACCGGGCGAACACCGAGGCCTTCTTCGCCTTCCGGTCCCGTTTGGGGGTCGGCGCGCCCTTGGCGTCGGCGGGCTTCGCGACCTTGTCGCCCGCCTTGCCGGACGGACGGGTCGAGCCCGGCCGTGCCTCGGACTTGCCTGCCGGCCGAGCGGAAGCGCGGCGTTCGCGCCGAGCGGCGGCGGACACCGGGCGGGACTCGGCTCCGGGCTGCTTGCCCGAATCGTCCTGCTCGTGCTCGCCGCTGGCGTCGCTGTCGCTCACGACCACTCCTCCGCTCCACCAGTTCCCGTACGCAGGGGTGACAGGACTTGAACCTGCAACCTGCGGTTTTGGAGACCGCTGCTCTGCCAATTGAGCTACACCCCTGTGGAGCCGGGTCACCCTGGCTCCGGAGGACGCATTCCATCATCCCCACCATCCGGCGGGGATGACCGTAGTGCGTTCCGAGTTCCGAAGTCTACGGCAAGCCGGATGTTGCCTTGCAACCCAGCCCCCTCGACGGTCTCGGGACCGCCGGGGACGGCCGCGCCGGGTCCGCCGGACAGCATCCGGGAACGCGCGGCGAAGATCACCCGATCGTGCCAATATAAGCCCGTGCCCGGTAATCCGATTAATCGCAAAGCCGTGGGCGGCCCGCGCCTCGCCCGGCTTCCCGGCTGCCCCGGATTCCCGGCACAGCAAGCGAAATCGCTTTCGCGCCCGCGATTTTCCCCGCCAGGAAGCCAAGATCGACCCGGTGGAAGATGATCTTCGTTGACCCGCAAGCGAACTCATGATCAAGGAGACTCGGTGACTGCTTTACGACTTGGGCTCGCTTTGCCGCAGTACGGCAAGCTCGCCGACCCCTCCGCCATCGCCGGCTTCGCCACCGAAGCGGAGAGCCTCGGCTTCGCCTCGCTGTGGGTCGGCGACCGTGTACTGACCCCGGTCGCCCCGAAGACCTATTACCCGACCGGTACACCCGAACAGCCGTATCCGCCGGAGTTCGTCCGCTTCGTCGATCCGCTGCTGGCGCTCACCATCGCCGCGAACTCGACGGAGACGGCGCGGCTCGGGTCGAGCACCCTCAACGGCCCGCTCTACTCCCCCGTCCTGCTGGCGCGCTCCCTGACGTCGCTGGACCTGCTGTCCGGCGGGCGGCTCGACGTCGGCCTCGGACTCAGCTGGCTCCGTGACGAGTACACCGCCGCCGGGGTGCCGTGGGAGCACCGCGGCGCGCGGCTGGCCGAACTGGTCAAGGTGCTGCGGACGCTGTGGACCGCGGACCCGGCCGGGCACCACAGCGAACGCTGGGACATCCCGGACTCCCTGATCGGCCTGCGTCCCCTGCAGCAGCCCGGTCCGCCGGTGCTGCTGGGCGGCGCGTCGGACGCGGCGCTGCGGCGCGTCGGCCGGATCGCCGACGGCTGGCTGCCCGCCGGGCTCCCGATCCCGATCCTGCGGCAGAAGTGGGCGGTGGTCGTCGAATCCGCGGAGAAGGCCGGACGGGATCCGGAGTCGCTGCGCCGGGTGCTGCGGATCAATCCGACGCCGGGTTCGGCCGTCGCGACCGTCGAGGACGTCGCGGCTCAGCTGAAGGCCGCCGAAGCCGACGGCATCACCGAAGCGCTGGTCGATTTGCACTATGTGGCCGAAACCGTGCCGCACGCGCTGGAACTGGCTGGTGAACTGCACACTGCTGTCTTTGCGTGATCACCCGTAAGCGGGTCGTCGGCGAGGGGCTGGACCGGTAGAACGGTCAGGTGGGGGCAAACAAGAGCGGTGGCTGCGGGTTGCTCGTCCTCGTCGTCGTGGGGGCGCTGCTGGCTGTCGGCTACTACAAGTCGAAGCACGACTCCTCGACCGCGCCGCCGTCCGGCGCGGACACCGGCGGCGGCAGTGGCCGGTACGTCGCGCTCGGCGACTCGTACACGTCCGCGCCGCGCACCGGGAAGCAGGCCGGTTCGCCCGCCGGATGCGCGAGGTCGGACAACAACTATCCGCACCTCGTGTCGGCGAAACTGAAGCCGGCGAAGTTCGTGGACGTCAGCTGCAGCGGCGCGACGACGGAGGACCTGACCGATTCCCAGTCGACACGCAACGGCTCGAACCCGCCGCAGTTCGACTCGGTCACCGCGGACACGACACTGGTCACCTTGGGCATCGGCGGCAACGATGTGGGATTCATCGCACTGGCGCAGACCTGCGTGACCGCGCACGAGAGCGCTACGCCGTGCAAAGACCGGCTCACCGCAGGCGGCAAGGACGAACTGGCCGACCGCATCAGCGACACCGCGAAGAAGGTCGGCGGCGCGCTCGACCAGATCCACAAGAAGGCCCCGAAGGCGCGAGTGGTGGTCGTCGGCTACCCGACGGTCCTTCCCGACGGCGACGGCTGCTGGCCGGTCTTGCCGCTGGGCACCGGCGATGTGGCGTACCTGCGGGACGCGCTCAGCAAGTTCAACGACGCCCTGTCCGGCCAGGCCAAATCCCACGACGCCGGTTTCGCGGACACGGCCGAGCCGAGCAAGGGGCACGACGTGTGCGCGAGTTCGGACACGAAGTGGGTCGAGGGGCTGGTTCCGACGTCCTCGGCGGCGGCGTTGCATCCGAACGCGCGGGGCGAGGCTGGGATGGCTGGGGTGGTGGAGTCGGTGCTTGGGGTGCACTGAGGCGAGGACCACGGTGGCGTTGGCGCATTCGCGACTGCCCAGAGCACGGGTTCAGTACGCCTGGGGCACGCAACGCGGTGAGCGCTGCTCAAGCACCACATTGGGGTTTTCTCAATAGGCGGGTGCGGTGCCCGGTCGGCTGGTCACGACTCCAACGTCCGTGAGGGCCACCTTGAGGGAATCAGATTCCCTCAAGGTGGCCCTCACGGACCTCTCAGCCACACCACCCGCCACAAACCCGCACGATGCTCCGCTCCCCCGCGGGGGAGCTGCGCGCGACAGCTACTGAGAAAACTCCAATGTGGCATTGGGTGCGTCGCATGCACCCAAGACCACATTGGGGCGATCGGCCGGGCAGCCCAAGCCGGGGCAGGCTGGAGCAGCGGAGGCGAGGCGGGCCGACCGGCTAGGCCGGACCGAGCCGGAACCTTCCCGCGCCAGACCGGGTCAGGGCCGAACGAGAGCCTGCGGTTTGCCCAGCACAGTCTTGCCCTCGAACTTCACCGTCAGGTCGATCCGGGCCAGCCCCTCCTCCGTCAGCGCGCCGACCTTGCCGGTCACCTCGACGAGGGCGCCCTCGTCATTGTCCGGGACCACGACCGGGCGGGTGAAGCGCGTGCTGAAGTCCACGAGGCGGGCGGGGTCGCCGAGCCAGTCGGTGACGATGCGGCCGGACAGGGCCATCGTGAGCATGCCGTGCGCGATCACGTCCGGGAGGCCGACCTTGGTGGCGAAGTGCTCGTTCCAGTGGATCGGGTTGAAGTCGAGCGAGGCCCCGGCGTAGCGGACCAGTTGCTCGCGGGTGATGCGGACCTCCAGCGGAGGCAGTTCGTCGCCGATGTTCACGCTTCCGCCCCTCGCACCACGAGCTGGGCCCGCGTCGTGCACACGAGTTTGCCGTCCGCGTCGGTGATTTCCGCGCGGAGGTTGATGAAGTCGTTGCCCGCCCTCGCCATGATCGACTCGATGGTGGCCGAGATTTCCAGCTCGTCGCCCGCGTGCACCGGGCGCTCGTAGCGGAAGCCCTGGTCGCCGTGGACCATCCGGGAGTAGTCGAGGCCGAGCGCGGGGTCGGTCACGATGCCGTTGATCTTCGGCAGGTTGAGGATGGTGAGGAAGGTGGGCGGCGCGAGCACGTCCGGGTGGCCGGCCTCGCGGGCCGCCTCCGGGTCCCGGTACACCGGGTTCGGGTCCTCGATCGCGTCGGCGAACTCGCGGATTTTCTCCCGGCTCACGAAGTACTTGCTGTCCGACGGGTACTCCCGCCCGGTGAACGACTGGTCCAAAGGCACGCACTGAGGCTAACCGAGCCCCGCGGCCGCCCCGCGCGGGTGCCAGAACCGGCCGGTAACAGCGAAAGCCGCCCCGGCGAGTGCCGGGGCGGCTTTGCGAAGCTGGAAAAAGACCGCCTGCGTCAGCGGGTCTCTTTGTGAGTCCGGTGCGTACCGCAGTTCGGGCAGAACTTCTTCATCTCCAGGCGATCCGGGTTGTTGCGCCGGTTCTTCTTGGTGATGTAGTTGCGGTGCTTGCACTCCTCGCACGCCAGCGTGATCTTGGGTCGCACGTCGGTGGCAGCCACAGCGTTTCCTTCTCTCTCAGATCCGGGGGCCAGCCCCGTCGTTACCGCGTAGCGGTGGCCGGACTTGAACCGGCGACACAGCGATTATGAGCCGCTTGCTCTGCCAACTGAGCTACACCGCCCCAACAGAACGCCCAACCCTAACCCCAGCGCCAAACGCAACCCGGCGCGGGGGGTCCAGGGGGGCGAAGCCCCTCCTGGCGGGGGTCTGGGGGTTCGACCCCCAGATGGACGCCGCGAAGCGAGCCACGTCCGCGTTTTCTGCGGACACAGCTCGCCTGCTCGCGAGCCCCTTTACGGAATCGAACCGTAGACCTTCTCCTTACCATGGAGACGCTCTGCCGACTGAGCTAAAGGGGCCTGCCTCTCGCGAGGACTTGGAAAGATTAGCAAGGGCCTTCACCCGCCTGTGCAACCGGGGTCGGTTAACCGCAAAACCTCAGGTCAGCAGGGTCAGCACGGTCTCCGAGTGCCGTCCGGGCGAACGCGCCGTGCGGGCCTGCAGCCAAGCCTCGAGGCGGTCCTCCGGCAGCGGCCGCGAGATCAGGTAGCCCTGGGCGACGTCACATCCCATCGCCTCGAGCTGATCGCGCGCCACGTCCTCCTCGACGCCTTCCGCGACCACCGTCAGGCCAAGCGAATGTCCGAGTTCGACAATCGACCGCACCACCGCGAGGTCGCCGAGGTCGGTGCCCATGCCGAGCACGAAGCTCTTGTCGATCTTGACCTGATCCACCGGCAGCTGGCGCAGGTACGCGAGCGACGAATAGCCGGTGCCGAAGTCGTCCACCGCCAGCACGATGCCCAGCGAATGCAGCTCGCGCAGGATCGGCAGCGCCTTCTGCGGGTCGGACATCACACCGGACTCGGTCAGCTCGAACGTCAGCAATTCCGGCGGCACGTCGAAGCGTTCCAGTTCGCGCTGGACCTTCGCCGGGAAGTCCTCGTCGGACAGGTTGCGCACCGACAGGTTCACCGCCGCAGAGATCCGCAGGCCTTCGTCGAGCCATTTGCGCACGCGCTTGAGCGATTCCTCCAGCACGAACGACGTCAGCACGCCGATCAGGCCGGCCGCTTCGATCGCGGGCACGAATTCGTCCGGGCCGAGCCTGCCGAATTCCGGGTGCACCCAGCGCACGAGCGCCTCGACGCCTTGCACCTGGCGGTTCGGCAAGGTCACCTTCGGCTGGTAGTGCACGGAGACGTGGCCGTCCTCCAAGGACTGCCGGAACTGCGTGACCATCTGGAACCGGCGCAGGAAGATCTGGCCCATGCTCGGCACGTAGCCGCGCACTTCCTCGCCGCCGCGGGTGGCGCGGACGGCGACGTCGGCGCGCTGCAGCAGGCCGTCGACGTCGACCTCACCGGCGTCGTCCACGGAGCTGGCGTAGCCGATCATCGCGTTGGCCTCGACCGAAAGCCGGTCCACCGGATACGGCTCGGACAGCTGCACGCGCAGCCGTTCGGCGGCGCGATGGGCGTCTTCGACCGTGCAGTCCACGAGCAGCGCGGCGAAGGACGCGCCTTCGAGCCGGGCGAGCGGGACGTCCGGGCCGAGTGCGCCGCGGATGCGGGTGCCCGCGGCGACGACCATCCGGTCCGCCCACGAGTAGCCGAGTGCGTCGCTGACCGTGGAGAAGACGTCGAGGTCGATCCGCAGCACCACGACCTCCGCCGATTCGCGCAGCGGATCCCGCGAGACCTGCTGGAATCCCGGCCGGTTCAGGTGCCCGGTGAGCGGGTCGTGGTAGGCGTCGTGGCGCAGGGTGGCGAGCAGCCGCCGGTTGTCGAGCGACGTCGCGAGGTGGCTGGCCATCGTGCCGAGCAGCTGGACGTCGTACTTGCCGAAGCCGCGCCAGCGCGAGAGCCGGTCGTGCGCTTCGACGACGCCGAGCAGCCGGTTCGCACTGCGCAGCGGCACCACGAGGGCTTCCTGCGCGCTGCGTTCCAGCAGGGCCGCGCGGACGTCCGGATTGGCTTCGGTGATGCGGAAGTGCCGGACGTGCGCGCCGGGCAGGCGCAGCAGCGGGTCGTCGTTGGCCGGGTCGGCGGGAGGCAGTTCGTTGCCCGCGACGACGACGCGCATCGGGTCGTCGGCTTCGAGCCGCAGCCGCAGCACGACGCGTCCGGCGGACAGCTGGTCCTTGATCCGCTCGGCGATCGTGGCCCATTCGCGCACGTCCACCCCGCCCACGAGTTCCTCGCCGCGGCTCGCCGGACGAGCCGCGGCCTGCTGACCGGACCGCGCGACCATCAGGCTGACGTCGGACAGCGCTTCCATGTCCCGCTGCTCGCGAAGCAGATCGGAGTAAGCCCAGTACAGCGCGGTCAGGCCGAGGAACACCGCCAGCACCAGCGGCCAGGCCTGCGGGGTGCTCGCGATGACGAGGTAGCCGGTGAGGCCGACCGAAGCGTTGACGAAGCCGACCACGAGGATGCGGCCGGTCAGCCGGATCGCGGTGCTCACGCGCATCCGGCGGCGCAGCACGCGCACGGCGGCCAGCGCGAGCAGCGTGCTGACCAGCGGCGCGGTGAGCGTGCCGGCGAGCGCGGCGACCCACGGCATGGTCGGCCCGCCGCCCATGGCCAGGTGCACGAGCCCGGCGACGGC
Source organism: Amycolatopsis sp. NPDC054798 (assembly GCF_053611505.1). NCBI lineage: Bacteria > Bacillati > Actinomycetota > Actinomycetes > Pseudonocardiales > Pseudonocardiaceae > Amycolatopsis > Amycolatopsis sp. NPDC054798. Next base: position 62,553 of record NZ_JBSHAM010000044.1, read on the forward strand.
GAACGCGCCGGTGATTTCGAGCAGGAACGCACCCGCGTTGTAGAGGACCCGGCCGGCGACCTTGCGGGCCAGCAGCGTCCCGATGCCCGCCACGAGATGCGCGGCCAGCACCACTTCGAACGGGGCGACGAAGAAACCGATTACCAGCGGAATCTCGGTGAATGAGATGGTCCACGAAATGCCGCTGCGGACGTCGACGTTGATGCCGAGCTGTTCGGCGAGCAGGAACGCGACCGCGAGCACCGGGCCGATCCACCAGAGCTTGGCCGAACCGTGGAACGGCAGCCAGGCGCCGACGGCGAAGGCCGCGAGCAGGCCGAGGCCCAGCACGAAGAAGGTGTAAACGCGGAAGCGGCTCTCGTCCGTGCGGCCTTCGGCCGGTGCGGAGCCAGCACCTCCCGAGCCCATCGCCTCCGGCGCGGTACCGGGATGGGCGTTGCTGTCCGGCATCCGACCTTCCTTCCCGGCTGCCCGGTCGCGCTCGTCCGTGACGTCAGGTGTGGGCGAGGGCGCCACCTTACCCCGTAGGGCGTACCGACGTCCCTTTCGAGACAGTAGGAGATCACCCCAGGGTTAACAATGGGCGTTCTTCTCTGACCTGCGTGGACCAAGGAGTGAAACTCCCGGTTAGCCCCGGAACCCCCGGGCCGGGGAGTGTTCTGGGGGTCTTTTCCGGCCGGACCGGCGGACAATGGCGGCATGCACAACGACGTGACAGCCACCGGCCATGCGGCGCGCATCGCCACGGTGGACGCACTGCTTCCCGCGCCGCTCCCCTTCGAGGTCGGAGGGGATTCCGCCCTGCTTTCCGCCGAGGTCGGCGACACCACCGCGGCCGGCCTGACGACCTGCACCGGACTCGGCCCGGACAGCCCGCGCTCGATGTGGCGGGCACTTGTCGAGCACCGGCTGGAGGTTCAGCTCGCCGGTCCCGATCCGGCCGCCGGACTCGACGCGTTGCTCACTCGATGGGATGAACACCTGCGGTCCCTCGCCCGAGTGGGGGATACGGAGTGCGCCGCGGTGCTCTCCCGGCCCAGCCGCGACACCGCCGGAGCCACCGAACTTCTCCGGCACGGCTTCGCTCCGGTGGGCGTGCTGGCGGTCCGTCCGGCACAGCGGATGGCCGCCGGGCCCGCCGCGACGCCGGGCGTCTGCATCCGGCACGCGACGCCGGACGACCTCTCGACCGCGGTCGCGCTGCAGCTCGAATTGCAGCGTTACGACGCGCAGTTCGGCCGGATCACGCTTCGCCCCGGCGTCGAGGAGCTGATCACCAAGGAGTTGCTGCGCCACCTCGAACGGCCCGAGCCGCAGGTGTGGATCGCGGAGCTGTACGGCCAGCCGCTCGGCATGGTGGTGCTGCAGATGCCCGACGAGACCGGATGGATCCGGCATCGGGTGGCCGCCTCTCGCGTGGGTTACCTGTCGTCGCTGGCGGTTTCCGAGACGGCTCGGTCGTCCGGTGTGGGTACCGCGCTGGCCGCGCACGCGCACCAGGTCTTCGACGAAGCAGGCGCGGATGTCGTGCTGCTGCACCACGCCGTGGCGAATCCCCGGTCGACGCCGTTCTGGTACGCGCAGGGCTATCGGCCGCTGTGGACTGGCTGGCAACGCCGGCCTGCCGTGCGCTCTCGCTAGTCTGGCGCGGTAAGGCCTGCTCGAGGGGAGTCCCAGTGACCGAAAAACCCGACGCCGCACCGAAAGCGCCGGAAGGCGTCGATGTCGAGAAACCCTCGGCCGCGCGGGTCTACGACTGGTACCTGGGCGGCAAGCAGAACTGGGCGGTCGACCGGGAATTCGGCCGCAAGATCGAGAAGATGTGGTCGCTCGCGCGGCCCGGCGCGAAGCAGAACCGCGAGTTCATGAACCGGGTGGTGCGAGCCGCGCTCGACGCGGGCATCCGCCAGTTCCTCGACCTCGGCTCCGGCGTGCCGACCGCGGGCAACGTGCACGAGGTGGTCGAGGCCGCGCTCGGCGACGACGACCAGGCCACCGTGGTCTACGTCGACTACGAGCCGGTCGCCGTGGCGCACGCGACGCTGATCCTCGAGGACGAAGCGGCCACCGACTGGGCCGGGATCGTCCAGGCGGACCTGCGCGACCCCAGGACCGTGCTGAACGACCCGCGCACCCGCGAGCTGATCGATTTCGACAAGCCGGTCTGCGTGATGCTGATGGCGGTGCTGCACTTCGTCGGCCCGGACGACGATCCGGACGGCATCGTGCGCGCCTACCGCGACAAGCTCGTGTCCGGCAGCTGGCTGGCGATCTCGCAGATGAGCGAGGGCGACGGCAGCGGACCCGCGCTGGAGGGGCTGCGCTGGTTCGTCGAGCAGTACCGCAAGACGAGCAATCCGATGTGGCTGCGCGACCGCGAAGAGATCGAGCCGTTCTTCGGCGGCTGGCCGCTGCTGGAGCCGGGGATCACGCATCTGCCGGACTGGCGGCCGGAACGCGAGCTGAACGCGGTCGAGGCGGAAGCCCGCCCGTTCGCCTGGTGCGCCGTGGCGCGCAAGCCATGACCGCCCCGGACGCGCCGCAGGGCGTGGACGTCGACAAGCCGTCTGCCGCGCGGATCTACGACTGGTACCTCGGCGGCACCCAGAACTGGGCCGTGGACCGGGAATTCGGCCGCCGCGTCGAGAAGCTGTGGCCGCTGATCCGGCCGATGTCGCGGGAAAACCGGGCGTTCATGAACCGCGTGGTGCGGGCCGCGCTCGACGCGGGGATCCGGCAGTTCGTCGACCTCGGGTCGGGCGTGCCGACGGCGGGCAACGTGCACGAAATCGTCCGCGAGCAGCTGCCCGCGACGGTCGTGTACGTCGACTACGAGCCGGTGGCGGCGGCGCATTCGCGAGTGATCCTCGAAAACGAGGACGCGACCGAATGGGCCGGGATCGTGGAACGCGACATCCGCGATCCCGCGGCGATCTTCGCCGACGAGGTCACCCAGGAACTGATCGACTGGTCGCGGCCGGTGTGCCTGCTGATGATCACCGTGCTGCACTTCCTCGGCCCCGGCGACCGGCCGGAAGAGCTGGTCGCCGCCTACCGCGACCAGCTCGCGCCCGGGTCGTGGCTGGCCGTCACGCACGGCACCTGCCGGGACGACGCCCCGCCGGAGCGGGCCGCCGAGGTCCGCCGGTTCGTCGACGCGTACAAGGACACGTCGAACCCGGCGTATCTGCGCTCGGACGAGGAGATCCTGCCGTTCTTCGGCGGCTGGCCGCTGCTGGAGCCGGGGATGAGCGCGCTGCCGGACTGGCGGCCGGACGAGCCGGTGTCGGAGTTCGCCGCGGAGGTCCGGCCGTTCGCCTGGGGCGCGGTCGCGCGGAAGCCCTGACTTCTCTCCCAGCGAACACTCCCTGGGAAACAAACCCACCCTTCGGAGAGTTGAGCACCTCAGACTCAACTATTCGAGGAGTGCACATGACCGACCCCCGCCTCCTGCCCGTCCTCCCGCTCGATGACGACGTCGTGCTGCCGGGCATGGTGGTCCCGCTCGACCTCGGCGACGCAGAGACCCGGGCCGCAGTGGAGTCCGCACAGGCCGAGACCCCCGCGACCGCATCGTTCCCCGGGATCCGCTCCGGCGCGGCGAGCAAGGCCGAGGTCCTGATCGTCCCGCGCGTGCACGGCGAGTACGCCGAGCTGGGCACCGTCGCGACCGTCGAACGGATCGGCCGCGTTCCTGGCGGCAAGACCGCCGTGCTGCTCCGCGGCACCTCGCGCGCTTCCGTCGGCCGGATCGCCGACGGCCCCGGCGCGGCGCGCTGGGTGCACGCCGATCCCGCTGACGAAACTTCCGACGACCGCACCGCGCAGCTCGCCGCGGAGTACAAGGCCGTGGTCATCTCCGTGCTGCAGCAACGCGGCGGCTGGCAGATGATCGACGCCGTCCAGCAGGTCGAGGAGCCGTCCGCGATCGCCGACCTGGCCGGCAACGCGCCGTACCTGTCCACCGACCAGAAGCTGGAGCTGCTGAGCGCGCTCGACGTCAGCGTCCGGCTGGAGAAGGCCCTCGAGTGGAGCCGGGAGTACCTGGCCGAGCTGGAGGTCACCGAGACCATCCGCAAGGACGTCGCGGACGGGATGGAGAAGCAGCAGAAGGAATTCCTGCTGCGCCGCCAGCTCGAAGCGATCCGCAAGGAACTGGGCGAACTCGACGGCACCGCGGCGGACGACGACTACCGCGCCCGTGTGGAGGCCGCCGACCTGCCCGACGACGTCCGCAAGGCGGCGCTGGCCGAGGTGGACAAGCTGGAGCGGACGTCCGAGCAGTCGCCCGAAGGCGGCTGGATCCGGACCTGGCTCGACACGGTGCTGGAGCTGCCGTGGAATGAGCGGACCGAGGACGTCTACGACATCGCCGCCGCGCGGGCCGTGCTCGACGCGGACCACGCGGGCCTGGACGACGTCAAGGAACGGATCATCGAGTACTTGGCTGTGCGCAAGCGTCGCGCGGAATCGGGTCTCGGCCCGGTCGGCGGACGGCGTTCCGGCGCGGTGCTCGCGCTCGCCGGCCCTCCCGGGGTCGGCAAAACGTCGCTGGGCGAGTCCGTCGCGAAGGCGATGGGACGCAAGTTCGTGCGCGTCGCGCTGGGCGGCATCCGGGACGAGGCGGAAATCCGCGGCCACCGGCGGACGTACGTCGGCGCGCTGCCCGGCCGGATCGTGCGGGCCATCAAGGAAGCCGGATCGATGAACCCGGTCGTGCTGCTCGACGAGATCGACAAGGTCGGAGCCGACTACCGCGGCGACCCGACGGCCGCGCTGCTCGAAGTGCTGGACCCGGAACAGAACCACACGTTCCGCGACCACTACCTCGAGGTCGAGCTGGATCTGTCCGATGTGGTCTTCCTGGCCACGGCCAACGCGCTGGAGACCATCCCCGGCCCGCTGCTGGACCGGATGGAACTGGTGACGCTGGACGGTTACACCGAGCACGAAAAGATCACCATCGCGCGGGATCACCTGCTGCCGCGCGAACTTGAGCGGGCCGGTCTGGCGTCCGGCGACGTGGTGCTGACCGACGACGCGTTCAGCCGGATCGCCGCCGAGTACACCCGCGAGGCCGGGGTGCGCGACGCGAACCGGACGATCGCGAAGGTGCTGCGGAAGATCGCGACGAAGGTGGCTTTGGGTTCCGTCTCGCTGCCGCTGTCGGTGTCCGCTTCGGACCTGGAGACCTACCTCGGCCGCCCGCGGCACGTGCCGGAATCGTCGCTGCCGACGGCGACCCAGCGGACGTCTTTGCCAGGCGTGGCAACGGGTTTGGCGGTCACCGGCGCTGGCGGGGACGTGCTGTACATCGAGGCGTCGCTGGCTGATCCGGAGAGCGGGGCTTCGGGCCTGCAGCTGACCGGGCAGCTGGGTGACGTGATGAAGGAGTCGGTGCAGATCGCGCTGTCCTACCTGCGCTCGCACGGTGCGGAGCTGGAACTGCCGGTGGGAGACCTGCGAGAGCGGGGAATCCACGTGCACGTCCCGGCGGGCGCGGTGCCCAAGGACGGGCCGTCGGCGGGCATCACGATGACGACGGCGCTGGCTTCGCTGCTGTCGGGCCGGGTGGTCCGGGCCGATGTCGCGATGACCGGGGAGGTTTCACTGACCGGACGCGTCCTGCCGATCGGCGGGGTGAAGCAGAAGCTGCTCGCCGCGCACCGGGCGGGAATGAAGACGGTGATCATCCCGCAGCGGAACGAGCCGGATCTGGACGACGTGCCCGCGGAGGTGCTGTCGCAGCTGGAAGTGCACGCGGTGGCGAATGTGCGGGAGGTCCTGGAGTTGGCGTTGACGCCGGCTTCGTCGGAGGTCCGGCAGGCGGCTTGATCGGTACGTCCGTGAAGGGCTCCTTGAGGGAATCTGATTCCCTCAAGGAGCCCTTCACGGCACGTCAGCCTTGCGCCCCCGCGAGCAACGCCACGTTCATCACGTATTCGCCGTACCCGGACTTGGCCAGCTTCGTACCCAGCGCGTGGCATTCGTCCGCGCTGATGAAGCCCATCTTCAGCGCGACCTCTTCCAGGCACGCGATCCGCACCCCGGTCCGGTGCTCCAGCACCTGCACGAACTGACCGGCCTCCAGCAGCGAATCGTGCGTGCCGGTGTCGAGCCACGCGAAACCGCGGCTCAGCTCGATCAGCTTGGCGCGGTCGCGGCGCAGGTAGGAGAGGTTGACGTCGGTGATCTCCAGCTCGCCGCGCGCGGAGGGCTTCAGGTTGCGGGAGATGTCGACGACCTCGTTGTCGTAGAAGTACAACCCGGTGATCGCGTTGTTCGACCGCGGTTTCTCGGGTTTTTCCTCAATGGACAGCAGATTGCCGTTTTCGTCGATCTCGCCGACGCCGTAGCGCTCCGGGTCCTTCACCTGGTAGCCGAACAGGACACAGCCGTCCAGGTCGGTCGCCGCGGTGCGCAGGGTGGTGGAGAAGCCTTGGCCGTAGAAGATGTTGTCGCCGAGCACCAGCGCGACCGAATCGTCGCCGACGAAGTCCGCGCCGATCACGAACGCCTCGGCGAGACCGTTCGGGCTCGGCTGTTCCGCGAACGAGAACGACAGCCCGAACTGGCTGCCGTCGCCGAGCAGGCGGCGGAAGTTCGGCAGGTCCGCCGGTGTCGAGATGATCAGGATCTCCCGGATCCCGGCCAGCATGAGCACCGAGATCGGGTAGTAGATCATCGGTTTGTCGTAGACCGGCAGCAGCTGCTTCGACACGGCCTGGGTGATCGGATGCAGACGGGTTCCGCTGCCCCCGGCGAGCACAATGCCCTTCACGGCCCCTCCTCGCGTGCGGTGGTGTGGTCACCGTACCGAGTGAGCGAGGAGGCCGTCCGGGACTTGCCTCAACTCAGAACGCCGGGCCCTTGCCGAAGTACGCCTGGCAGCCGTGGGCGTACTCGGTGGCGATCTCCAGCACATTCTTCCCGCCGTCGACCGGCAGCACCGTGGACGAATAGTTGGGGCAGTAGTTGTTGTAGATGCCGCTGATGTGCACCGGAGCGGGCAGTTCGTACCAGTTCCCGGCCCCGAAGTTGTCGTTGGCCAGCAGGGTCTGGCCGTTGCCGGACACCGGCCTGCCGTCGGCGGTCGTGTAGATCTGGCCGACCATCACCAGCCGCACGCCGTTCGGTCCGCCGGGGAACAGGGTGGTGGTCTGGGCGTGCTGGAAGTAGTTGCCGCTCGCGGTGTTCACCCGGATGCCGGGGTCGGCCGGGTCGCCCCAGTTCGCGCCGTCGGCGGAGATTTTGTAATACGGATCGCAGTAGCGGTCGCGGTAGTTGCAGATCTCGTAGCCGAACCAGTACCGGCTGTCGGGCAACCTGCGGATGTTCGGCATGCCAGGACGCACCCGGGACGGTCCGATGGCCATCGTGAGCTGCTTGGTGCCCCAGGTGATGCCGTCGGTCGAGGCGACGCGGTTGAGCACCTGGCCGTACTTCGGCGCTTGGGTCTCGTCGGCGTAATGGAGCCAGAGCGTGCCGCCGGCGTCCACAGTGAACTCCGGCTCCCAGATGCCGTCGTGGTTGTGCGAGAGCGCGGCCTCGGAGAGGTACCGCCAGTTGCGTCCGCCGTCGCGGCTGGACCACACCTTGATCCCCATCCGCCGCTGCGGGCCCGAATCCTGGCGGTAGGTCGCCGCCCACAGCAGCGTGCCCGCGCGCATCCGGCCGACCCGCTGCGGCAGTTCGTAGAGGGTTCCGCAGCATTGGCCGAACTTGGCGTCGGGGTCGCGGATCTCGCTGATCTGGTGGAAACTCTCGCCCTCGTCGGTGCTCTCGAGGATCGGCGCGAACCGGCCGTTGCCGTCCTCGCTGGTCAGCGCCGCGATGATGTTGCCCCGCCCGAACAGCGAGTGCTCCAGCCGGATCAGCCGCGGGTACGAACCGAAGCCGGGTACGAGCAGCTTTTTGCCCGCTGCCTCCGCGACGGGCGCGATGCCGGTCACCAGGACCAGCAGCGAGGTGAAGAAGGCAAGCACGGGTGTCCAGCGGCGCATTCAGGAACTCCTCTCACGACCGGACGGGCGATTACACCACGTGGTCGCCCCGACACCATCGATTTCGCCTGGTCACCCGCGTGAGTCCACTCCTTCGAGGAGATCGCTGGGCTGTTCAGGGGTGCCGGTCGCGTAACGACCGGGCGGAGCGTGACGAAAGATCATCAGGAGGCCCCGTCGGGGCAAGCTAGGGGGAAGCATGCGCCGCACCTTCGGGCGTCTCGCGGCGATCTGCGCGGCGGTGGCGATCACCGCGTCGTGCTCGCTGCAGCCGACCGGCATCGGGGCGATCGTGCGCCCCCGGGAAGCCAGCCCCGGCCACACGCCCGCGCCGGCTCTCCCGCCGCCGCCTCCGCGTCCGGAGAAGCCCCGGCTAGCCGAGAACCCGACAGAAACCCACGAGGGCAAGAACAACGCTACTGTGCCGTTGACCTGGCCATCCGGGGTCTCGGGATTCCTCACCTTCGACTGTCCGAAGTGCACCGGCCACATCGCCGTGACGACGGACGGTTCGGAAAGCCTGCTGGTCAACGACAGTGGTGCCTACCGTGGGACGTCCTGGTTCAACGTCTCGCCCGGCGGGAAATCGGTGCACACGCTGACGGTCGAGGCAAAGGGTTCGTGGACCGCGACGATCACCGACTACCGGGGAGTGCCGGTCGTCGAACCGGGTAAGCCCTACAACGGCCACGGGGACGCGGTCTTGGCGGTGCCCCCGGGCCAGGTCTGGGGGAAATTCTTCACCGGCTCGAAGGGGTCGAACGGCGTCTGGGTCCTGGCCGACGGTTACCCGCATCTGGTGGTGAACCACATCGGCGAGACAACCGGGGAGTTCCCGCTCACCGGACCGACGTATGTGGCGGTGGAGACTTTCGAGGCGGATTGGACCTTTACGGCCTGGTGATGCGGGCGTCCGGTGTCCCGGACGCCCGCGACCAGGGACTCACCGGTAGTTGGTGAACTGCAGCGCGATCTCGAAGTCCTTGCCCTTCAGCAAGGAGATCACCTCCTGCAGCTGGTCCTTCTTCTTGCCCGACACCCGCAGCTGGTCGCCCTGGATCTGTGCCTGGACGCCCTTCGGGCCCTCGTCGCGGATGAACTTCGCGATCTGCTTCGCCTTGTCCGACGCGATGCCCTGCAGGATTTTGCCGCTGATCTTGTAGATTTTGCCGGAGATCGCGGGCTCGCCTGCCTCGAAGGCCTTCAGCGAGATGTTCCGCTTGATCAGCTTCTCCTTGAAGACCTCCACCGCCGCGAGGGCGCGCTCTTCGGTCTCCGACTCGATCGCGATGGCTTCCTCGCCGGACCAGCTGATGCCGGTTCCGGTGCCACGGAAGTCGAACCGCGTGCCCAGTTCCTTGCTGGCCTGGTTCAGCGCGTTGTCCACCTCCTGGCGGTCGACCTTGCTCACCACGTCGAAAGAGGGATCCGCCACGTGTCCTCACACCTTGTCTCAGCTCGTCAGGGACCCCCAGCGTAGCGCCGGGGGATCCCGGTTGACCGGCCGTCCGGACCGTTGGGTATCCTTCTTCCCGGCCGGTTCGCCCGGCCATGGCAGGTTACCCAAGCGGCCAAAGGGATCTGACTGTAAATCAGACGGCTCAGCCTTCGGGGGTTCGAATCCCTCACCTGCCACACCAGCCAAATCACCCCCGTGACCAGCTCGAACCGGTCACGGGGGTGATTTTGTGTTGTGCAGACGTGTGCAGCCGGTTCCGGCTGCCCGCCCCACATGCGCCCCACGGGTTTGGCCGCACAGTGGCCGCGGGCGGAGGTTCAAGAGCCGCCGAGCGCCTTCGCGACGCGGTCCCACGCGGACTGTCGGCGCACCGGCAGTCGACTTCGCGAACAAGCCTGGCAAGGTCAGCTTGCTGACCTCCGCGGAGGCGTCTGCCGCGATAGAAGACATGACAGAGATGGCCGAGATGCTTGCCAACACGAAGGGAACAACGGGCGCATGATCGACATCGGCGACCAATATGGATGACAGCTCCGCATCTCGATGATAGCCGTTTGAGTCACCAAACTTTTGGAATACTAGGCACTTCGACCTCGCGATGCATAACCCATTCCCGTCCACCGTCAGCAATGCACGTGAGGCGGATTTGCAATTTATCGTCCGGGTTCTCATCTAGCTCAATGACCCAGTAAAGCCCGTCGCCGGCCACAAGACTCTCCTTTCCTGGAATCTCAGCGAAGTCTGGCGTATAGAACGCTGTTATAGCTTTCCCGGAGCGGAGCGGCGGAACACCATTTACGCCCTGCCGAAAGGAGACTCCTTTGGTGTCCACAATCTCGGCTATAACCTTTCGAAGGGGCAGCGTGTGCACCAATCGGAAGTAGAGCCGGTACCAGTTTCCGGGCCGTTGTATCTCGCCGTCGCTAATGTTGGGCCGCTCTTCCTCGTGCCGGCGGGCAGCTTCGACCTTCGCTGTCTGCTCAGCTGCGGTCGCCTGCCGCCTGGCGTACAGGGCGCTTAGGCCGGATGCGAGCAGTGCGACAACTGACACGACGAACGCTGCGACGGTCATGTCGTCCCCTCTCCTGCGGCCGGACGCTCCAGCCGATGCGTAGGACATCGCGGCAGGGTGGCCCGCGTCACGTCACAGCCCCAAAGGTGCCCAAATAGGGTTCCGTTCGTGATCGGCCGCAGGGGCGGGTTTTGCCCCACGCCCCCATCCGCCCCGCGGTAGGCCGAGAACCGACCAAGACACAGGTCACAGCACATCTCCCAGTCAGCCCATAAATCAGACGGCTCAGCCTTCGGGGGTTCGAATCCCTCACCTGCCACACCCGCAGATCGGCCCCGTGACCCAGTCACGGGGCCGTTTTCGTGTCCGCGTAACCCCCAGCACCGTGACCACCATTCGGGCTTGACCCTCCTGCGGCAGGAGGCTGCACGCTCGTCGGCATGAACGAATTTCGCGGCCCGGTTCCGGCTCCTGCCTACGACGCGGTGTCTCCGGGCAACTACCTCGGCTTCTACGGGATGCCGATGTTTCTCAACGTGCCCACCGCCGACCTCGACGTCTCCACTGACTTCTGGCTTCGCGGGCTCGGTTTCGACAACCTGTTCACCCTCCCCGGTCAGCTCGTGCACCTGCGGCGCTGGGCGTTTCAGGATGTGCTGCTCAAGCCGGGCACCCCGGCCGGCCCGAGCGAGGTCAGCATCAGTTTTTCCTGTGTGCTCAGCGAACTCGACGAGATCGCCAAGCGGTGCGAGGAAATCACGCCTGGCTGCACGAGCGGTCCGGTGCTGCAGCCGTGGAACTCGCGCGAGCTGACGGTCGTCACGCCGGAAGGCACGAAGGTCGTGATGACCGCGGCGGAGCCGATCGATCCGAACAGTGCGCTCGCGGACGAACTGCGGGCTACGGGAATCGACGTCCCGCGGTCGTGAGCTGCGACACTGGGGTCGTGATCGAGCAAGACGGCCTCACTGTCGGACGCACGGCGACGCTGGTCGGCGTAAGTGTCAAAACCCTGCATCACTGGGATGCGGTCGGCCTGGTGCGCCCTAGCGGGCGCACCAGGTCCGGCTACCGGGTGTACTCGGCCGAGGACGTCGCGCGGCTGCATAGGGTGCTCGTTTACCGCGAGCTGGGCTTCCCGCTGTCGGAGATCGGGCGGCTACTGGACGACCCGTCCGTCGACGCGCACACCCACCTGACCCGGCAGCGGCGCGAGCTGCGGGAGCGGATCGCGCACCTGGAACACATGGTGTCCGCGGTCGACCGGATGGCGGCGGCTACCCGCGGCGGGATGCAGTTGACTGCCGAGGAACAGGTCGAGATTTTCGGGTCCGACTGGAATCCGGAGTGGATCGACGAGGCCGCGGAGCAGTGGGGCGACACCAAACAGTGGGCGGAGTATCGCGAGCGGACCACTGACCTGACCCCGCAGGAGTGGCAGGAGGCCGCGGCCGAGCACGAGACGCTCCACGCCGACCTGGCCGCGGCCCGGAAGGCGGGGGTTGAGCCGGGGTCAGTCGAGGCGAACAACCTCGCGGAACGGCACCGGGCGACGTTGTCCCGGTACTTCGACTGCACGCATTCGATGCAGGTATGCCTCGGACGGAAGTTCGTGGAGGAAGCCGGGTACGTGGAGTACTACGACACGCTGGCCCCCGGCCTCGCAGGTTGGCTGCGGGACGTGATCTTCGCCAACGCGATCGTGCACGGCGTGGACCCGGAAACCGCAGTGTGGGAATAGCAGCTCGAAGAGACCACCCACCGCACAAACTCACCCAATGCCACATTGGGTGCATCCCACGCACCCAACGCCACATTCGGTGCGTCCCACGCACCCAATGCCACTTTGGGGCGCTAGCCCCACTCCCTAAACCCCCACCACCACACCCAAACCAACCCAGGCAGCCAGCCCCCTCCCTGCACCCCGATACGAAGCCTTCCCTGCGGTTCGGGGGTGCTTGTCAAGGCATCTTTCCCGCCTTGACAAG
>NZ_JBSHAM010000045.1:0-10721 GCF_053611505.1 Amycolatopsis sp. NPDC054798
CCCGATTTCCCTTTTATTCTACCTCCAACCGTTTTGGGGGTGGTTGGGGGCGGGCGCCGTTTACCCCCGCCCCCAGCACTCACGAGACCTCAGTAGACGGTCTTGGTCACCCGCGTGCCCTCAGTGTGGAAACCGTTGGCCCACAACTGCTGCACCTTCGCCGATTCCTGCGCGTCCGGTTTGGCGTTGGTGCAGGACGTGCCCGGCCCGTGGCCCGACATCAGCTCGGTGCACGGACCCTCGTAGTGGTCCGGGAGGCCGAGGTTGTGGCCGAGTTCGTGCGCGGCGATGCGGGTCGGGTCGTAGCCCTCGGCGACCTGGCTCGTGTCCAGGTAGACGTCGCCGTTGCCGTGCCCGTCGGTCTGCGTGTACGACCCGCCGCTGTGCACCTCGTGGATGGTGATCGTCGCCTTGCCCTCGTCCTTCACCAGCTGCACGTCGCTGACCGCGGCGTTCCAGTTGGCCGCGCCCTGGTCGATCTGCGCGACGTAGTCCGGCGCGCCCGCCGAGCTGTAGTAGACGGTGGTCGCCGCGGCGGCGGACGCGGCGGGTGCGGTGGCCAGGCCGAAACCGAGCGGCGCGGCGGCGACCGCGGCCAGTGCGGCGATCCGCCGGAACCCTCGTGCGTGCATCGTGTCCTCCGTAGCTCATCGGGAAAGCAAGCAACCCTTGTCCGCTCGACGACGTTAGAAGTTCACCACTGGCGCGACCACGTCCGAAAGTAGGACGCTCCCCCGCGAGAGGGAGGTCCGTCCCGCCCCGGCTGGATCCGCCGGCGCGGCCGCGCTGGTGTGCTCGTCGGCATGCAAACGCTGCTGCTCGGCCTGCTGGCCTACGTCGTCGTGCTGTGGCCGCTCGTCGCCGCGGCCCGCAAAGTGCTCGGGGTGCGCGTCGGTCTCGTCCGGGCATTGGGAGCCGCGCTCGCGGGCTGGCTCGTCGCGGGCACCGTCATCCGGACTTTCCCGCTGATCGTGCTCACCACCCCCGGCGTCGCGATCGGGCTGCTGATCCCGCTGGCAGGCAGCGCGCTCGCGGTGACCTTGCTGGTCCTTTTCGTCGCCGAACTCGCGATTCCGTCCGGCGGTCCCGGCCTGTTCGCCCGGATGCGGTCGCTGCGGTCCCGCGCGGCCCGCACCCGTCGCTACTCGCGGATCATGCGCATCGCGATCCGCCACGGCCTCGGCTCGTTCCTCACCGGCCGCCGCACCGCGGGCCCCGACGGCTCCGCGAAACTCGCGCGCTCCCTTCGACTGGCACTCGAAGAAGCGGGCGTGACGTTCGTGAAGCTCGGTCAGCTCCTCTCGACGCGCGCAGATCTCCTGCCGCCCGTCTACATCCGCGAGCTCAGCAAGCTGCACGACCAGGTCCCGCCCGCCCCCGAGGACGAGGTGCGCGCGCTGCTGCGCGAGGAAATCGACCTCACCACTTTCGCCCATCTCGACGACGAACCCCTTGCCGCAGCGTCGATCGCGCAGGTTTACGGCGCTCGGCTGCGGTCGGGAGCCGAGGTCGTGGTGAAGGTGCAACGGCCCGGGATCCGCGAGCAGGTGGAACGCGACATCGACATCGTCCGCCGTCTCGCCGCGGTGCTGCACGAGCGCGCCGGCTGGGCCCGCTCGCTCGGCGTGCTGGAACTGGCGGACGGTTTCGCCGAGTCCCTTGAGGACGAACTGGATTTCCGCACCGAAGCCGCGAACATCGAAGCCATTGCCGCACATCCGATTCCCGGCGTCACGCTGCCTACTGTCCACAAAGCACTGTCCACTGAGCGCGTTCTGGTGATGCGAAGGCTTGATGGCAAACCGCTCTCCGCCGGTTCCTCGGGCTCCCGCGAGGAACTCGCCCGCACCTTCCTGCGCGGACTGCTGGACCAGGTGCTGCTCGGCGGGGTGTTCCACGCGGATCCGCACCCTGGCAACGTTTTGCTGCTCGAAGACGGCACCCTCGGCCTGCTCGACTTCGGTTCCGTCGGCCGCCTCGACACCGGACTGCGCGCCGGACTGCAAGCCCTGCTGCCCGCCGTCGACCGAGGCGACCCGGCCGGCGTCCGCGACGGGCTGCTGGAAATCGTCCACCGCCCGGACGATCTCGACGAACAACGCCTGGAACGCGCACTGGGCGCCCTGCTCGCCCGGCACTTCGGACCCGGCCGGACGCCCGGGCTCGACCTGTTCACCGGCCTGTTCCGCGTCATCGCCGACTTCCGCCTCGCCGTCCCGCCGCCGATCGCCGCGGTGTTCCGGGCGCTGGCGACCATGGAAGGCACGCTCGCGACCCTGGCCCCGGATTTCGACCTGGTCGCCGAATCCCGCGCGTTCGCCACCGAACGCCTCGGCCTGCGCCCGGAAACCCTGCGCCGCACCGTCACCGACGAATTCACCGCACTGCTGCCGGTGTTGCGCCGTCTGCCCCGCCGCGTCGACCGGATCGGCGCAGCACTGGAAGAAGGCCGGCTGTCGGTGAACCTGCGGCTGTTCTCCGACGAACGCGACCGCGACCTGGTCACCGGCCTGGTGCACGAGGTGCTGCTGGCGCTGGTCGGCATCGCGACCGGGCTCATGGCGGTACTGCTGCTGGCCAGTGCGAGCGGCCCGCAGCTGGTGGCGGGGCTGACGCTGAACCACGTGTTCGGCTACAACCTGCTGATGATCAGCGCGCTGGCGGGACTGCGGCTGCTTTTCGTCGTCTTCCGGCGGTCCGGCCGACGGTCACGAGCAGACCGGCGAACCCGGTAACCCCACGCTCCGCCGGTGACCGCGCGGAATCCGGCTCTGATGTATCGGCCTCCGGCGTCAGCGAACGCGGTCGTCGCCGGAATCTGCTTGCCCTAGAACGGATTCCCGGTCACCGAGACGGCCCCGTACGCTGCGGACAGCCGCCGTTTCCGGCCCCGGCGCACACCCGTCACCACCGCGCCCAGAAACCCGATGAGAAACGCCCCCGCCCCGGCTCCGGCCAGCACCCGCCCCAGGAACGGTCCCTGATCCTCCTCCGGCGCACCCGGCAGCCCCGCGGCGGTGAACGCCGTCGTCGGAGGCAGCGTGCGACGGATCACCCGGCCGATCAGGTCGTACGCCTCGTCGTCCGGTTGCGCGGGCATGCTCGCCAGCACCACGTCGCCGCGGTGGTAGATCTGCCCGTCCCGGTTGCCGAAGACGATCGTGGTCCCGGCGGGCACGGCCGGAGCCATCACGTTCACCGGCCCTTCACCGAGCGATAGCCGAACACCGTCAGCAGCCCGTACCCGCATCCGGCGGCCCCGGCCAGCGCGACCACGACGAACAGCGCCAGCACCACCGGAAACCGGCGAGGCGCCCGGGAAACCGGCGGCGGGGCCGGAAAACCTTCGATCACCTCGCGAGGATCGGCGAGAGCCACGGATTTGTTACGCGACCGCGGATCGCCCCAGGTCTGTCCACAATAGACTCGCGAAACCATCCGCCGCCGTATAGGTCGTTATACAGAACCTTACTGGCGGAAGATCGAGTTGAGCGACCGTCCGCCGTCGCCATAAGCAGGCATCAGGCCGGGGCTCACCGTGAACGCGATCGTCCCGGCCAGCGCCACCACCACGGTCAACCCGCCCAGCAGCGCAGCCGTGCGGGCCAGGTCGCCGCCGCGGTGCGGGCCTCCCCCGAGCCGCCCCAGCACCACCGCCAGCACTCCGGCCAGCAGCGCCAGGAACCACAGCGCGCCGAGTACCAGGACGAACACCTCGGCCACGATCGGATACACCCCGCTCACCAGGAGCCGGGGCCGGACCAGCAGCCAGGCCAGCCACGTCAGCACCGCGAGCGAGAAACTCACCGCGGCGACGGCCACCGCCCCCACGGCCAGGCCCCGGCTGGGTCTTTCCTCGGGAACAGAAACGGATTCAGAGCCGGATTCGGTCATCTGCCAGTAATAGCATCCGGCGCCGACAGAATCCGGCGTTTCGCCCGGGTGCGCCCGAACGCACCACTCCGGGATACGCCGAAGGCCGCCCCCGGCGAACCGGGAGCGGCCTTCGCGAAACACAACCTCAGACGGTGAAACCGAGCGCCCGCAGCTGCTCGCGGCCGTCGTCGGTGATCTTTTCCGGACCCCACGGCGGCATCCAGACCCAGTTGATCCGGAAGTCGTTCACCAGGCCGCCGGACGTCAGCGCCGCCGACGTCTGGTCCTCGATCACGTCGGTGAGCGGGCAGGCCGCGGACGTGAGCGTCATGTCGATCGTCGCGGTGTTGTCCGTCTCGACCCGGATGTCGTAGACCAGGCCGAGGTCGACGACGTTGATGCCGAGTTCGGGGTCGACGACGTCGCGCATCGCTTCCTCGACGTCCTCGATCTTGGCGATGTCAGCGGGGACGGCGGCGGCCTGCTCGGGCAGGTCCGCGGCGGTGCGCCCCTCGCGCGGGTCGGTGGCCGTCGTCTCTTCGCTCATGCCTTCTCAGCTCCTGTGGTGGTGCTGGACACCGCGTCCTTGAACGCCATCCAGCCGAGCAGGGCGCACTTCACGCGCGCCGGGTACTTCGCGACGCCGGCGAACGCGACGCCGTCTTCCAGTACGTCCTCGTCCGGTTCGACCTTGCCCTTGCCCTGCATCAGTTCCACGAAGGCGTCCATGGTCGTGAACGCCTCCTCGACCGTGTGCCCGACGACCAGATCGGTCAGCACGGACGCGGACGCCTGGCTGATCGAGCAGCCCTGCCCGTCGTAGGACACGTCCTCGACCTTGCCGTCGCTCACCTTGACCCGCAAGGTGATCTCGTCGCCGCAGGTCGGGTTGACCTGGAACGACTCCGCGTCGAACGGATCGCGCAGGCCGCGCCCGTGCGGATTTTTGTAGTGGTCCAGGATGATCTCCTGGTACATGCTCTCCAGGTTCACTTCGCGGCCCCGTCCTGGGCCACCCCGAAGAACTTCTGCGCCTCGCGGATCCCGGCGACCAGAGCGTCCACTTCGGACAGCGTGTTGTACAGGTAGAAGCTCGCCCGCACCGTCGCCGGCACCGAGCACGCCCGGTGCAGCGGCCACGCGCAGTGGTGTCCCACCCGCACCGCGATGCCGAGGCTGTCGAGCACCTGGCCGGCGTCGTGCGGGTGCACGCCGTCGATCACGAACGCGACAGTCGCGCCGCGGTCTTCCAGATCGGTCGGCCCGACGATGCGCACGCCCGGGATCTCGCTGATGCCCGCGATCGCGGCCGCGGCCAGTTCGTGCTCGTGCGCCGCGACGCGGTCCATCCCGATGGCGGACAGGTAGTCCACCGCCGCGCCGAGGCCGATCGCCTGCGACGTCATCGGCACCCCGGCCTCGAACCGCTGCGGCGGCGCGGCGAACGTGGTGCGCTCCATCGTGACCAGCTCGATCATCGAGCCGCCGGTCAGGAACGGCGGCATCGCTCCGAGCAGTTCGGTGCGGCCGTACAGCACGCCGATCCCGGACGGGGCCAGCATCTTGTGCCCGGAGAACACCGCGAAGTCGACGCCCAGCGCGTGGAAATCGACCGGGAAGTGCGGCACCGACTGGCACGCGTCCAGCACGGTCAGCGCGCCGACCTCCTTGGCCTTGGCCACCAGCTTGGCCACCGGGTTGACCGTGCCGAGCACGTTGGACTGGTGCGCGAACGCGACCACCTTGGTGCGCGGCGTGATCACACTGTCCATATCGGACAGATCGAGCCTGCCCTCGGAGGTGACCTTGAACCACTTCAGCGTCGCCCCGGTGCGCTGGCACAACTGCTGCCACGGCACCAGGTTCGCGTGGTGCTCCATCTCGGTGATGACGATTTCGTCGCCTTCGCCGATCCGGAAACGTTCAGCCTCCGGACCGGCCGTGGCGGCGTTGCTCATCGCGTACGCCACGAGGTTGATGCCCTCGGTGGCGTTCTTGGTGAACACCAGCTCCTCCGGGTCCGCGCCGACGAATTCCGCGGTCTTGGCGCGCGCGGATTCGTAGGCGTCGGTGGCCTCTTCGGACAGCTGGTGGGCACCGCGGTGCACGGCCGAGTTCGACGTGAACACGTACCGCCGTTCCGCGTCGAGCACCTGCACCGGCCGTTGCGAAGTCGCTCCGGAGTCCAGGTACACCAAGGGTTTCCCGTCGCGCACAGTGCGCGTCAGGATCGGGAAGTCGGCACGCAGTGCCGCCACGTCAAGGGGAACAGAGTTGGTCGGGCTGTTCGAAGCCGTGGTGGTCATCGAGCCAACTCCTCTCTCTCGGTGTCGTCGGGAACGGGGCGCGGGAAACGTCAGGCCTTGGCGGGCTCGGGTGCGCCGACGTACTTGACGTAGCCGTTCTCCTCCAGCTCGTCGGCCAGCTCGCGGCCGCCGGACTCGACGATCTTGCCGTCGGCGAAGACGTGCACGAAGTCCGGCGTGATGTGCCGCAGGATGCGGGTGTAGTGCGTGATCAGCATGACGCCGACCTCGTTGCCCGACTTGTACTCGTTGACGCCCTCGGACACGACGCGCAGCGCGTCGACGTCCAGGCCGGAGTCGGTCTCGTCGAGGATGGCGAACTTCGGCTTGAGCAGCGCCAGCTGCAGGATCTCGTGGCGCTTCTTCTCGCCGCCGGAGAAGCCCTCGTTCACCGAGCGCTCGGCGAACTCCTGCGAGATGCCGAGCTTGCCCATCTCGTCCTTGACCTCCTTGACCCAGTGGCGCAGCTTGGGAGCCTCGCCCCGGACCGCGGTGGCCGCGGTGCGCAGGAAGTTCGACATCGAGACGCCGGGGACCTCGACCGGGTACTGCATGGCGAGGAAGAGGCCGGCGCGGGCGCGCTCGTCGACGCTCATCTCGAGCACGTTCTCGCCGTCCAGCAGCACCTCGCCGGAGGTCACCGTGTACTTCGGGTGGCCGGCGATCGCGTAGGACAGGGTGGACTTGCCGGAGCCGTTCGGGCCCATGATCGCGTGCGTCTCGCCGGACCGGATGGTCAGGTTGACGCCCTTGAGGATCTCCTTGGCGCCCTCGTCGGTGTTCACCGACGCGTGCAGGTCCTTGATTTCCAGGGTAGCCATTCTGCTTTTCCTAAAGAGTCTGAAGTGGACGGACGACGGGCTCAGGCGCCCACGGCTTCGAGTTCGGCCTCGATCGCGGCTTCGAGGCGCTCGCGCACCTCGGGCACGCCGATGCGGGCCAGGATCTCGTGGAAGAACCCGCGCACGACCAGCCGCCGCGCGGCCTCCTCGCCGATCCCGCGCGACTGGAGGTAGAACAACTGCTCGTCGTCAAACCTTCCCGTGGCGCTCGCGTGGCCCGCGCCCTCGATCTCGCCGGTCTCGATCTCGAGGTTCGGCACCGAGTCGGCGCGCGCGCCGGGGGTGAGCACGAGGTTGCGGTTCAGCTCGTAGGTGTCGGTGGCCTCGGCGGCCGCCCGGATCAGCACGTCGCCGATCCACACCGTGTGCGCGTCGTCGCCCTGCAGGGCGCCCTTGTACATCACGTTGGACTTGCAGTTCGGCACCGCGTGGTCCACGAACAGCCGGTGTTCCTGGTGCTGGCCGGCGTCGGCGAAGTACAGGCCGAGCATCTCGACGTCGCCGCCGCGGTCGGCGAAGGTCGCCGTGGGCGACACGCGCACCAGGTCGCCGCCGAGGGTGACCACGGTGTGCTTGAGCGTCGCGTCGCGGCCCAGCCGCAGGTGCTGCTCGGACACGTGCACCGCGTCGTCGGCCCAGTCCTGGACGCTGACCACGGTGATCTTGGCCGAGTCGCCGATGACGAACTCGACGTTGTCCGCGTAGGTGCCGGAGCCGACGTGGTCGAGCACGATCACCGCGTTGGCGAACGCCTCGGCGCGCACCTGCAGGTGGCCGTAGGCGACCTTGCCCTCGCCCGGGCCGTGGATGCGCAGCACCGACGGCTTCGACGCCTCGGTCTCCTTCGGCACGGTCACGATCGTGGCCTTGGCGAAGGAGGAGTACGCCTGCGCCGCGATGCGGTCGCTCGGCACGCCCGCCTCGCCGAGGCGCGCGTCGTCGCGGCCGACGCTCTCGATCTTCAGCTCGGGCGCGGCCTCGGTCTCCAGCGTGATCTCGCCGGAGGCGACGGCGGAACCGTCGTGCAGGCCGCGCAGGCGCTTCATCGGAGTGAAGCGCCAGTTTTCCTCACGCCCGCCGGGGACCTCGAAGGCCGCGACGTCGTAAGAGGTGAACCGCTCCGCGCGGGAGGCCGCCGGAATGACAGCGCCCTCCCGCAACGACTCGGCGACGTTGTTCTCGGTAACCGACATGACTAGCCGACGGACCCTTCCATCTGAAGCTCGATCAGGCGGTTCAGCTCGAGCGCGTACTCCATCGGCAGCTCGCGCGCGATGGGCTCGACGAACCCGCGCACGATCATCGCCATCGCCTCGGCCTCGTCGAGGCCGCGCGACATCAGGTAGAACAGCTGCTCTTCGCTGACCTTGGACACGGTGGCCTCGTGGCCCATGGACACCTCGTCGTTGCGGATGTCCACGTACGGGTACGTGTCCGACCGCGAGATGGTGTCCACCAGCAGGGCGTCGCAGACCACGCTGGAGCGCGAGTGGTGCGCCCGCTTCGCGACCTTGACCAGGCCGCGGTAGGAGGTGCGGCCGCCGCCGCGCGCCACCGACTTCGACACGATGGTCGAGGAGGTGTGCGGCGCGAGGTGCTCCATCTTGGCCCCGGCGTCCTGGTGCTGGCCCTCGCCCGCGAACGCGACCGACAGGACCTCGCCCTTGGCGTGCTCGCCCATGAGGAAGACCGACGGGTACTTCATGGTCACCTTGGAGCCGATGTTGCCGTCGACCCACTCCATGGTCGCGCCCTCTTCGCACTTGGCGCGCTTGGTGACCAGGTTGTAGACGTTGTTCGACCAGTTCTGGATCGTCGTGTAGCGGCAGCGGGCGCCCTTCTTCACGATGATCTCGACGACCGCGGAGTGCAGCGAGTCCGACTGGTAGATCGGCGCGGTGCAGCCCTCGACGTAGTGGACGTAGGCGTCCTCGTCGACGATGATCAGCGTCCGCTCGAACTGGCCCATGTTCTCGGTGTTGATCCGGAAGTAGGCCTGCAGCGGGATCTCGACGTGCACGCCCTTCGGCACGTAGATGAACGAGCCGCCGGACCACACCGCGGTGTTCAGCGCGGAGAACTTGTTGTCGCCCGCCGGGATCACGGAGCCGAAGTACTCCTGGAAGATCTCCGGGTGCTCCTTGAGCGCGCTGTCGGTGTCCAGGAAGAGAACGCCCTGCTCCTCCAGGTCCTCGCGGATCTGGTGGTAGACGACCTCGGACTCGTACTGCGCGGCGACGCCGGCCACGAGGCGCTGCTTCTCCGCCTCGGGGATGCCCAGCTTGTCGTAGGTGTTCTTGATGTCCTCGGGCAGGTCTTCCCAGCTGGTCGCCTGCTTCTCGGTGGACCGCACGAAGTACTTGATGTTGTCGAAGTCGATCCCCGACAGGTCGGCGCCCCAGTTCGGCATCGGCTTGAGGTCGAACAGCTTGAGCGCCTTCAATCGGGCGTCGCGCATCCACTCGGGCTCGGACTTCTTCGCGGAGATGTCGCGGACGACATCCTCGTTCAGGCCGCGGCGGGCGCTGGAGCCAGCCTCGTCGGAGTCCGCCCAGCCGAAGGCGTAGTTGCCAAGGGACGCGATGGTCTCTTCCTGGCTCAACGGCTCGGTGGTGGGAGTGCGCTGCTCGGCAGCGGCAGTCATGCGGGTTTCCCTCCATTCGGGATCCGTGGTGCGTGCCCGTCGGGCGGCGGGGCCGCTTCTCCGGGCTTCGTCGTGCGGTCCGGCTCGGGATGGGCCGGGATACCCGCCGGTCCGGCGGGTACGTGTGTGGTGCACGCGTTGTCTCCGCGCGCGATGGTCGCCAGCCGCTGGACGTGGGTGCCCAGCAGCTTCGCGAACGCTTCCGTCTCGGCCTCGCACAGCTGCGGGAATTCCGCGGCGACGTGCGCGACCGGGCAGTGGTGCTGGCACAGCTGCGCGCCGGCGTGCGCGACGGGGGCTCCCGCGCCGATCTGGCGGGTCGAGGCAGCGTAGCCCTCCCTGCTCAGCGCGGTGGCGAGGGCCTCGGCGCGCTCGACCGGATCAGCCGATCCGGTGATCGCCTGCCGGTGCGGCCCCACCAGTCCCTCGACCCGGCGCTCGGCGAACGCGCGCACCGCGTCCGGTCCGGCGTGCTCGGCGAGGAAGCGGATGGCCGACACCGCGAGGTCGTCGTAGGCGTGCCCGAACCGGGCCCGGCCCGCTTCGGTGAGCAGGAACAGCTTGGCCGGGCGGCCGCGTCCGCGCGGGCCCTTGCGCGGGGCGTCGCGGGTCTCGGCCTCGCCGTCGGCCTGCAGCGCGTCGAGGTGGCGGCGGATCGCCGTCGGGCTGATGCCGAGCTGCTCGGCGACCACCGCGGCGGTCATCGGGCCCTGCTCCAGCAGCAGCCGGGCGACCTCGTGCCGGGTGCGGCCCTCGGCCACGTTTGCCGCGCTGACCTGCACGGGAACGCCGACAGCCGCGGCGCGCGGCTGGTCGCCGCGCCCCTCGCCGGTGCTCCCGTTCTTTTTCACAACACAAGTGTGTCTTATTTCCGGCCAGCGGGCAAAGGCGGGGTGTCGCCCAGTGACCCGACTCACCTCCGGACGCGCCTCGCCGCGGCGGCACCCGGCCCAGGTCCGTGAAGGGCTCCTTGAGGGAATCAGATTCCCTCCAGGAGGCCATGAACGAGCAACCGGTGGAAAAGCGGCGGCGGGGAGCCCAAGGGGGGATAAG
>NZ_JBSHAM010000045.1:10731-72428 GCF_053611505.1 Amycolatopsis sp. NPDC054798
CTCCTTGAGGGAATCAGATTCCCTCAAGGAGCCCTTCACGGACCAACGGGAGCAATCCCGGCGCCGGGGACCGAACGGCTCGATACGCTCCTCGAACCGGAGTCGATACGCTTCCGGGCGTGGCAGTCGGCGAACACCCGGATCAGCGGGCACCGGAACCGGACGTATCCGGCGGAGCCGAGGGTGCCGTGGCCGCTCCCCCGGTCCCCGCGCCGTCCCCGGTCCGCCCCCGCCGCACCGATCCGCTGAACGCCGCCGAGACCCGCGGTCTCGACGCGGTCCGCCGCTTCGGCACGGTCGGCTCGCTGTTCCTCGCGCTCGGCTCGCTCGGGGCCGGGGCCGCGCCGGTGATCAACCCGGTGCAGGACCTGCCGGTGCTGCGGCTGTTCATCCGGATCCCGACGGTCTCGCTCGCGATCGCCTTCTCCGGGATGGGCATCCTGGTGCTGAGCTGGCTCCTGCTCGCCCGGTTCGCCCGTCCGGCGAGCGCCCGGCTGGCCACCAGCGGCCAGCTCGCCCGCACCGTCGCGATGTGGGTCGCGCCGCTGCTGCTGATCCCGCCGCTGTTCTCCCGCGACGTCTACAGCTACCTCGCCCAGAGCGAGATCGTGCACCGCGGCATGGACCCCTACCAGCTGGGCCCGGCGCAGGCGCTGGGCGTCGCCGACCCGCTCACCGCGGGCGTCACCAACATCTGGCGCGAGACGCCCGCCCCGTACGGCCCGCTGCTGCTGCGGCTCGGCGGCTGGCTGGCCCCGGTCGGCGGCAACAACATCGTCGTCGGCGTGCTGCTGCAGCGCGGTCTCGCGATGGTCGGCGTGCTGCTGATCGTGTGGGCGGTGCCGCGGCTGGCCCGGCGGTTCGGCGTGCAGCCGGCCACCGCGCTGTGGCTCGGCGCGGCGAACCCGTTGCTGATCTTCCATTTCGTCGCGGGCGCGCACAACGATTCGCTGGCCATCGGGCTCATGGTGGCCGGGCTGGAGATCGGCATCCGGCGGCTGCCGGTACGGGTGAAGGGAGACACTCCGCCGCCGCTGGCGAAGGGCGAACTGCTCTTCATCGCGCTCGGCGTCGTCATCATCACGGTCGGCGCGACCGTGAAAATCCCGGCCGTGCTGGCGTTGCCGTTCCTCTCGGTGATGGTGGCGCGCAGATGGCACGGGCGGCTGAAAGACCTGGTGTGGGCGGGCGCGCCGATGGCGCTGCTGTTCGGCGTGGTGCTCACCGCGATCTGCCTCGGCACCGGGCTGGGCTTCGGCTGGGTCGGCGCGACCGCCAGCACGCCGGGGCTGGTGCGGTCGTTCATCTCCCCCACCGCGGAAATCGCGAACCTCAGCGGCGTCCTCGGCATCGCGCTCGGGCTCGGCAACCACACCGACGCGCTGGTGCCGATCCTCGGCGCGCTCGGCAACGTGATCACCGCGGCGGTCACGGTCAAATTCCTGTGGGCCAGCTTCAAATGGCGGTACCGGCCGATCATCGGGCTCGGCGTCTCGCTGGGCGCGGCGATGATCCTGCAGATCAACCTCCAGCCCTGGTACCTGCTGTGGGCGGTGATCCCGCTCGCCGCGGCGGCCGGGACGTCGCGGTTCCGGGTGGTCGCCACGGTCATCAGCGCGGGGCTGCCGTTCCTGCTGCCGCCCACCGGCGGCACCTTCGACGGCCGCTCGTACGTCCTTCCGTGGGCCTACGGCGCGGCCGCTCTGGTGACGCTCGGCGGGCTCGCGATCGTGTACCGGGTTTCGCCGCTGCTGTTGTCCAGGACACCTCCGGCGTCCCCAGCACCGCGCGCGACCGCGGACGTCGTATCGTGATTCGTTGTGGACAACCCCGCCGTCGAGATCTCCGGCTTGGCGAAAAGCTACGGCTCCACCACCGCGGTCGACGGCATCGACCTGCGCATGGAGCGTGGTTCCCTGCTGGCCCTGCTCGGGCCGAACGGTGCCGGAAAAACGACCACTGTCGAGATTTGCGAGGGTTTCCGCAGACCTGACGCGGGCCAGGTGCGCGTGCTCGGCCTCGACCCCGTCGCGGACAGCTCCCGGCTCCGCCCGCGCGTCGGCATCATGCCGCAAGGCGGCGGCGCGTACCCGGGCGTGCGCGCGGAGGAAATGCTGCGGCTAGTGGCTTCCTGCGCGGCGAACCCGCACGATCCGGCGTGGCTGCTCGACGTGCTCGGGCTGGCCGGCGCGAAGCGGACCCCGTTCAAACGGCTCTCCGGCGGGCAGCAGCAGCGGCTTTCCCTGGCGTGCGCGCTGGTCGGCCGCCCGGAGCTGGTGTTCCTGGACGAGCCCACCGCCGGCATGGACCCGCAGGCGCGGCGGCTGGTGTGGGACCTGCTCGCGGCCCTGCGCGCGGACGGCGTGAGCGTCCTGCTCACCACGCACCTGATGGAGGAGGCGGAAACGCTGGCCGACCAGGTGGTGATCGTGGACCACGGCAAGGTCGTCGTCGAGGGCACGCCGCATTCGCTGACACTGGAAGCGGGCGAGGCGGCGCAGCTGCGGTTCCGCGCCCGCACGAAACTCGACACGACGCTGCTCGAAGCCGCGCTGCCGGAGGGGTACCGGGTCAGCGAAACCGCGCCCGGTTCGTACCTGGTGGAAGGCGCGGTCGACCCGCAGGTGGTCTCCGCCGTGACGGCTTGGTGCGCGCAACAGGGCGTGCTGCCCGAACAACTGCAAGTCGGACGGCGGACGCTCGAAGAAGTGTTCCTCGAACTCACCGGACGGGAGCTGCGCGCATGAGTTCTCCGTTCCCCGCAGGCACTTTCACCCCCGCGCCCGGCCGCGGCTCGCTCGGCAGGATGCTGCGCACGCACGCCAGGGTCGAGGCCGCGCTGACGCTGCGGCACGGCGAGCAGCTGCTGCTCACCCTGATCATCCCGCTCGCCCTGCTGATCGGCCTGAGCTCGCTGGACATCCTGCCCGCGAGCCAGCTCGGCTCGACGTCCAAAGTGGACTGGATGACGCCGAGGATCCTCGCGCTGGCGGTGATGTCGTCGGCGTTCACCGGACAGGCGATCGCCCTCGGCTTCGACCGCCGGTACGGCGTGCTGAAGCGGCTTTCGGCGACGGCGCTGCCGCGCTGGCTGCTCGTGGCCGGACGGCTGTCGGCGGCGCTGGTCGTGGTGCTGCTGCAGTCCGTGGTGCTCGGCGTCGTGGCCGCGCTGCTGGGCTGGTCGCCGTCGACCGCCGGGATCGGCTCCGCAGTGGTGCTGCTGGTGCTGGGGACGCTCGCTTTCGGCGCGCTGGGCGTCCTGCTGGGCGGCGCGTTGCGCGCGGAAGCCGTGCTGGCGCTGGCGAACATCGTGTGGTTCGTGCTGCTGCTGGCCGGCGGGATCCTGCTGGCCCCGTCGGCGCTGCCGTCCGGGGTCGGGCTGGTGGTTTCGCTGCTGCCGTCGGGCGCACTGGCCGAAGGAATGCGCGCGGCACTGGTGGACGGGCAGTTCCCGATCGGACCGGCGGTGGTGCTGGTGGTGTGGGCCGTTGCGGCCGGGGCTCTGGCGACCCGGACCACGAAACTCACCTGAATCCCACCTCCGGATTTCCGCGCGGAATTCTGCGCTTGAATGTGACCGCCGCCGCACCCGATTCCTTGCGCACGCTGGCAAATCCCGGCGCGACAATAATGCCGCGTGAAGGCGGGAAAACGCGCGCGAGTATTCTTTCCGCGTGTCCCTTCGCACTTTGATCGCCCGCCTGCCGTATCCGTCCGCCGCGGTCCAGCGCGCGGTCGGGATCGCCGCGGTGGTCGCGCAGGCAGGCATCGGCGTCACCGGCTCCGTGGTGCGGGTGACCGGGTCCGGGCTGGGATGCCCGACCTGGCCGCAGTGCGTCGCGGGCAGCCTGGTGCCGGTGCAGCACCCCGGCATCGACGCGGTCACCCAGTGGATCGAGTTCTCGAACCGGATGCTGACCGGGGTCGTGATCGTGGTGGCGGCGCTGGCCGTCCTCACCGCGTGGCGGATCCAGATCGACCACCCGGAACGCAAACGGCTGGTGAAGCTCGCCTGGACGATGCCCGGCGGCGTCGTGCTGCAGGCGGTCATCGGCGGGCTGACCGTGCTGGCGAAACTGGAATGGTGGACAGTCGCGATCCACTTCCTCGCTTCGACGCCGCTCATCTGGCTGGCGGTGCTGCTGCTGAAGGCGTTCCACGAAGGAGACGAACCGGCGCGCCCGCTGGTCCCGAAACTGGGACGGCAGATGCTGGTGCTGCTGACGGTGCTGATGTGGGCGGTGCTCATCGCCGGGACCACGGTCACCGGAGCGGGCCCGCACGGCGGCGACGTGAACACGCATCGGCTCGACGCGCCGATCGAGGCGCTGGCGCGCGTTCACAGTGCGCTGCTGATCGCGTATCTCGTGGTGCTGGGGGTTTTCGGGCTGACACTGATGCGCGTCGGTGCGCCGAAGGGCGTGTGGCGGCGGTACGCGTGGGTGTGGATTGTCGCGCTGCTGCAGGGGGTTCTGGGGACGGTGCAGTACGCGTTGGGCGTGCCGGAGGCGATGGTGTCGTTCCACGTGCTGGGCTCGGCGCTCGTAATCGTCGTGACGGCGGTGCTGTGGACGGGGACTCGCGACCGGGGGCCGGTGACTTCGCTGGAGCCTGCGGAGAAGCGGGAACTCGCGGCCGCGAACTGACGGTCATCCAGCCGTAACTGCGCGTCGGCCCGGCGGACAGGTCCGCGGCTTACCGTCATCGCCGTCCGGCTTCCGAAAAGCCCGAGGTGCCGCCATGCCGACCGCCCCTGCCCGTTCCGGCAAACCCCTTCTCTCCGGCCGGCGCGGGACCGCCGAGATGCTCGTGCTCAAGACGTTCCTGCTCGTGCCGTTCGCCGCGCTCGTCGCCGCCGTGCCGCTGCTGTGGGGGTGGGGCATCGGCTGGACCGACCTGATCCTCGCGACCGTCTTCTACGTGCTCGGCACGCTCGGCGTGACCGTCGGATACCACCGCTACTTCACCCACGGCGCCTTCAAAGCGGGCCGCCCGTTGCGGATCGCGCTCGCGATCGCGGGCAGCATGGCCGTGCAGGGGTCGGTGATTTTCTGGGTCGCGAGCCACCGCCGCCACCACGCTTTTTCCGACCGCGAGGGCGATCCGCATTCGCCGTGGCTGTTCGGCACCTCGCCCGCCGCGTTGCTGCGCGGGTTCTGGCACGCGCACATGGGCTGGATGTTCCAGCGCGAGGTCACCAACGCCGACCGGTTCGCGCCGGACCTCGTCGGCGACCGCGATCTGCGCCTGGTGAACCGGTTCTTCTGGCTGTGGATCACCCTCAGCCTCGCCCTGCCCGCCGCGCTCGGCTGGGCGTTCAGCGGCACCTGGCAGGGCGCGCTGACGGCGTTCTTCTGGGCCGGGCTGGTGCGGATCGCGTTCCTGCACCACGTGACCTGGTCGGTGAACTCGGTGTGCCACCTGGTCGGCGACCGCCCGTTCGCGAGCCGCGACCGCGCGGCGAACTTCTGGCCGCTGGCGCTGCTGTCGATGGGCGAGTCGTGGCACAACTCCCACCACGCCGACCCGACCTGCGCCCGGCACGGCGTGCTGCGCGGGCAGGTGGACGTCTCGGCCCGGGTGATCTGGGCGTTCGAACGGCTCGGCTGGGCGACCGACGTCCGCTGGCCCCGAGCCGAACGGCTGGCGGCCAAGCGACGGACGGCTTAGGCCAGCTGCTGCCGCACCGCCGACGCGAACCGCAACGGCGCGCCCGCGTCCGCGTGCCGGAAACCCAGCGACGGCTCGGTCAACTCCAGTTCCAGCACCAGCGGCCGCCCGTCGTCGCCGCGGACCAGGTCGACCCGGGCGTACAGGAGTTCGGCGCGCAGGATGCCGAGCAGCCCGCACGCGGCGTCCAGCGCGTCCTCCGCCACCGCACGCACTTCCGGTGCCGGGACAGCAGCCGCCAGCCGCTCTTGCCGGTACAGCCCGGAAGCGTCCACTTCGGACTCCAGCGGCGAGAATTTCGTGAAAGCGTGCGAATAAACGCCACCGAAGTACGCCAAGGCGATTTCGCCTTGAGTGTCCACACTGGACTGATACGGCTGCACGAGAGCGGTGCGCCCGTCGCTGTGCAGAGCGCTCAGGTGCTTCTCCGCCTCGGCTCCAGCGGTCTCGAACCGGGCGGCACCGCGGCCTCCCACGCCTACCGAGGGCTTCACCACGAACGGCTTCTTCGGCCAGCGCGGCTTCTCTCCTGGCGGCACGATCTCCACCGGGACCGTCGGCACGCCCGCGTCCAGCAGTTCGCCGAGGTACGTCTTGTCGGTGTTCCAGCGCACGACCGCAGCCGGATTGCTCAGCCCCGGCACGTCTTCGCACCAGCTGAGGAACTCGTCGCGGCGCTCGGGGTAGTCCCAGGCAGCACGCAGGACGACGAGGTCCGCCGAAGCGAAGTCGGCGTCCGAATCCCAGGCCGCCCAGCTCACCTCGAAGCCGAGGTCGGCGAGCGCGGGCAGCACCGCGGCCTCATCGCCGTCGCCCTCGGGCAGCGCGGCGCAGCCGGCGAAAATCGCCGAGCGGGTCACCGGCCCGCTCGCGGCCCGGCCATCTTGCGTCGGTGCGCGGCACCGATCTTGACCGTCTTCACCGTTTCGCTGTCCCACTCCGCGGCCTCGAGGTCGTCGACCTGCTCGACCAGCGCGGATCCGGTCTCGACCCCGGCGACCAGCACGTCGCCCATCGCCCCGTCCGGGCCGACGAGCACGACGCGCGCGCCGGCGATGCCGATGTTCTCGACCACGGCGCGCGACGGTTTGCCGTGCCGCGCCACGAAAGCGCGGGCGGACGCCAGCTGGCGGGCCGTCGGGGCGGTCGGCGTGTTTTCGGTCTCCTCAGCCACGTCCGGAGCTTAACCCGAGACCCCCGCCCCCGCGGCCCGACCGTGTTCTCGGCCATAGTGGACGCCAGACGCGCACATCTCGAGGAGGAACCATGCCGACCGCAGTGCAGGTGACCCGGACCGGCGGCCCGGAAGTGCTGGAACTGGCCGAGATCGAGCCCGGTCCGCCCGGCGCGGGCGAGCTGCTGGTCGACCTCGCCGCGGCGGGCGTCAACTACATCGACACCTATCAGCGCCAGGGCATCTACCCGATCGACCTGCCGTTCGTCCTCGGCTCCGAGGGCGCCGGGACAGTCGTGGAGACCGGCGAGGGCGTCACCGAATTCTCCCCCGGCGACCGGGTGACCTGGCAGGGCGCGCTCGGCAGCTACGCCCAGCGCGCGGTCGTCCCGGCCAGCGCCGCGGTGAAGGTGCCGGAAGGCGTGTCCGACGAGATCGCCGCGGCCACGATGCTGCAGGGCCTTACCGCCCACTACCTGGTGCGCTCGACCTATGAAGTGCAGGCAGGCGACGACATCCTCATCCACGCCGCAGCCGGCGGCGTCGGGCTGCTGCTGGTGCAGCTGGCGAAGGCACGCGGCGCGCGAGTGCTGGCCACCGTGTCCACCGACGAGAAGGCGGAGCTGGCCCGCGGCGCCGGCGCGGACCACGTGATCCGCTACGACCGAGAAGACTTCGCCGAGGTCACCCGCGAGCTGACCAACGGCGAAGGCGTCGCCGTGGTCTACGACGGCGTCGGCAAGAGCACCGTGGACGGCAGCCTCGCCAGCCTGAAGATCCGCGGCACGCTGGCACTGTTCGGCGCGGCCAGCGGCCCGGTGCCGCCGATCGACCCGCAGCGGCTCAACTCCGGCGGCTCGCTCTTCCTGACCCGCCCGACGCTCGGCCACTACCTGCGCACCCGCGAGGAACTCGACTGGCGGGCCGGCGAACTGTTCGCCGCCGTGCAGGAAGGTTCGCTGAACGTCCGCATCGGCGGCCGCTACCCGCTCGCCGACGCCCGCAAGGCGCACGAGGACCTGCAGGGACGCCGGACGACCGGAAAGCTGCTGCTGATTCCCTGAGTCGGCTCAGGAAACCGAGAGGGCGTCGGTGACGAACACCAGCGTTTCGTTGGGCTCGATGCCGCGCCCGCCGTCCTTGTAGGCGAGGGCGGGCGGGATGATCATCATCCGCCGCCCGCCCTGTTTGACGCCGACGAGGCCCTGGTCCCAGCCGTCGATGACCTGGTGGGCGCCGAGGTCGAGGCCGTACGGCTCGCCGCGGTCGAACGAGCTGTCCAGCTTCTTCTTGTTCGACCAGGTGACGACCAGGTAGTTCATGGACAGCTTCGCCCCCTTGGCCGCGGCGGGGCCGGTGCCCTCGGAGAGATCCTTGGTGAGCAGCTTCTTCGGCGGGGCGCAGTCGTCCGGGATGGCGATCGTCGGCACCTGGCCGAAGTTCCCGGTGGTCTTGACGTCGTCCACGGTGCATTCGCGGCTCGAGGCTGCGCTGCTGTCGTCGCCGCAGGCCGTGAGGCCGAACGCGGCAACCGCAGCGCACGCGCCGATGACGACTGTCCTGCCGAATTTCTGCATGGCGGAAGACTAACCAAGCCCGCCGAGCGCGGGCACCGCCGGACCAGTCCGCACGACGCCGAGCCGCTGCGTCGCCCGGGTCAGCGCCACGTACAGATCGTTGAGCCCGCGCGCCGACCCCGCCGCGATCTCGTCCGGCGACACCAGCACGACGCCGTCGAACTCCAGCCCCTTCGCCCGGTCGACGGTCAGCACGCTCAGCCGCTCGTCCTCCGGAAGCAGCTTCCGCACCTCGTCCAGGCGGCCGCCCGGCACCAGCACCGCGACCGTCCCACCGTCCACAGCGGACAGTTCCGCGGCCACCAGCGAGGGCAGTTCCTCGTCCAGCGAAGCGACTTCGACCCCCCACGGCGGCACCCCGGTCTCCCGCACCGACGTCGGCGCGGCCAGGTCCACGTCGAGTTCCGCGAGCACTCCCGCGGCCACCGCCATGATCTCCGCCGGGGTCCGGTAGTTCACCGTCAGCTGCTCCAGCCGCCAGCGGTCCGCGACGTAGGGCGAGAGCACCTCGTCCCAGGTCCGCGCTCCCCCGGCGGCCCCGGTCTGCGCGACGTCGCCGACCAGCGTCATCGACCGGTTCGGCGTGCGGCGCATCAGCAGCCGCCAGTCCATCGCGGACAGCTCCTGCGCCTCGTCCACGATCACGTGCCCGAACGTCCACGTCCGGTCCTGCGCGGCCCGCTGCGCCGCGGTCAGCTCGCTGCGCGCCTGCTGCCGCTCGGCGAACAACTCGGCGTCCAGCACGTCGGACACCCGCAGGATCTCCTCGTCCTGGATTTCCTCGTCCTGCTCGAGAATGTCCAGCACGCCCTCGGCGTACGCGCGCTCGACGCGTTCCTGGCGCTTCTGCTCCGCTTCCTCCTCGGAGTCGTCGCTGCCGAGCAGCTCGGCCAGTTCGTCGAGCAGCGGCACGTCGGCGGGCGTCCACTTCGCGTCGCGGCCGCTCTCCAGGTGCTTCCGGTCCTCTTCGGACAGCAGCGCGCCGGCCGCCCGGTCGAGGTGTTCGCGGTCGGCGAACAGGTCGTCCAGCAGGCCGGACGGGGTGAGCTTCGGCCACAGCGAGTTCAGCGCGGCAGCGACCGCCGGGCTGGCCGCCAGCTCCGCGCGGATGTCCTGGACGTCCTGCGCGTCCAGCAGGTCCTCCCCCAGCGCGCGGGCGGCCTGCCGGGTGAGCGCGTCGAGCACGTCGGACACGAACAGCCGCCGCGCGAGGTTGTGCGGCCGCCGCGAACGGCGCGCCCGGGTCCGGGCCTGCGTGCAGGTCTTCCGGTCGAGCTTGAGGATCTCGCGTTCGTGCTCGATCTCGATCACCGGATCGGGTACACCTTGCCGGTCGCGGACCGCCTGGGCCAGCACGTCGGCCATCACCAGCCGGCCCTTCACCTCGGCCGCTTCCGGGGATTCGACGCCGTCGGCGTCCAGGCCCGGCCACAGCTGCCCGATGGTCGACAGCAGCACGCCGGTTTCGCCGAGCGAAGGCAGCACCTGGCCGATGTAGCGCAGGAAAGTCGAGTTCGGACCGACGACGAGCACGCCGCGCGTCGTCAGCTGCTGGCGGTGCGTGTAGAGCAGATACGCCGCGCGATGCAGCGCCACAGCGGTCTTCCCGGTGCCCGGCGCGCCCTGCACCACCATCACCCCGCCGAGCGGTGCGCGGATGATCCGGTCCTGCTCGGCCTGGATGGTGGCGACGATGTCGGCCATCTCACCGGTCCGGCGACGCTCCAGCGCGGCCAGCAATGCCGCCTCGCCCGCCAGCCCGAGATCCTGGCCCTGGTCGGCGGCGGTCAGGTCGAGGATCTCGTCGTCGAACCCGGTGACGCGACGGCTCAGCGACCGCAGGTGCCGTCGGCGGCGCACGCCGTCCGGAGAGGCGGCGGTGGCGAGGTAGAACGGCCGCGCGACCGGCGCGCGCCAGTCGATCAGCAGCGGCCGGTAGTCGTCGTCCTCGTCGAACAGCCCGAGCCGTCCGATGTAGGCGGTCTCGTCGGTGTCTTCGGAGGTGCTGCCCGGCACGAAGTCCAGCCGCCCGAAGCACAAGCCCTGCTCGACCGACCCGAGCTGGGCCAGCCGGTCGCTGTGCAGGGTCGTGGCGGCTTCGCGTTCGGTCCGCGCCTGCGGCGTCCCGCCGGTCTGGCGCAGGGTCTCGTCCAGCCGGCGCTGGGTCTGGGAGCGTTCGGAATCGAGCTTCGCGAACAGGGCGTCGGTGTAGGCCTGCTCGCGGCGCAGCTCGGCTTCGTAGGCCGGTTCCTCGGGCAAGGAAAGGTCCTGCTTTCAGGTCGGGATCGGGGCCGGAAGAGTGCAACCGGCGAGGATCCCGGACCATTCCTGCCCGGTCGCGAAGGGCTGCTCGCGCCCCAATGTGGCATTGGGTGCATCTGACGCACCGAACGCCACATTGGGTGCATCTGACGCACCCAATGTGGCATTGGGGCGCTCGACGGCAGGGGTCAGAAGGGCAGGCCGAGGACCGGCAAGCCGATCGCCGAGTCGACCGCCAGGGCGACGAACACGATCATCAGGTACGTGTTCGACCGGTGGAACAGCGCCATCGGCTTGGTTTCCTCGCCGCGGTGCACGGCGGCCTGCAGCCG
This sequence comes from Amycolatopsis sp. NPDC054798, assembly GCF_053611505.1. NCBI lineage: Bacteria > Bacillati > Actinomycetota > Actinomycetes > Pseudonocardiales > Pseudonocardiaceae > Amycolatopsis > Amycolatopsis sp. NPDC054798. The sequence continues at coordinate 21,747 of NZ_JBSHAM010000045.1, forward strand.
GTGCGCGTAGAAGAGGAACCAGCCGCCGGCGAGGATCGCGAAGGTCGCGTACAGCCAGCTGGTGACTGGGAGCAGCAGCAGCGTCCAGGCGACCATCACCCACGAGTAGATGACGATCTGCCGGGCCACGTGCTCGGCGGTCGCGACGACCGGCAGCATCGGCACGCCCGCGCGCTCGTAGTCGTCGCGGTACTTCATGCCCAGCGCCCAGGTGTGCGGCGGCGTCCAGAAGAAGATCACGCCGAACATCACGAACGCGGGCCACTGCACGGTGCCGGTGACCGCGACCCAGCCGATCAGCACCGGCATGCAGCCCGCAGCGCCGCCCCAGACCACGTTCTGCGACGTCCGCCGCTTGAGGCCGAGGGTGTAGACGAAGATGTAGAACAGGATGGTCGCGATCGCGAGGACCGCCGCCAGCAGGTTCACCGTGAAGTACAGGACCACGAACGAGGCGACGCCCAGCACGAGGCCGAAGATCAGCGCGTTGCGCCGCGGCACCGCGTCCTTCACCAGCGGACGCCGCTTGGTGCGGTTCATGACCTTGTCGATGTCGCTGTCGATCACGCAGTTGAGCGCGTTCGCACTGCCCGCGGCCATGGTGCCGCCGACCAGCGTCGCGACCACCAGCCACGGGTTCGGCACCTCGCGCCCGGCGAGGAACATCGCGGGGATCGTGGTGACGAGGAGAAGCTCGATCACGCGCGGCTTCGCCAGTGCGGCGTACGCGCCGGCCACCTGGCGGAAGCTTCGCCGGGCCCCGCGCGGTCGCCCGCCGTCCGGGGGTGCGGCGCTGGTGTCTTCACTGCGTCCGTGCGCAGCGTTCACCAACGACATTTCTCTCCCTGAGTCAGTCCTGGGCCGGGCGGCCCGGAAGAAATGAGGTGGTGCTCGGTGGAGAACTCCCGTGCCTGGCCCGCGATCGATGTTAGACGTGGCGGACCGGCCCGACGCCCGCGGGTCCGGGACACGCCCGGCGATGTCTGCTCCGTCACGTCGGCCGCGGCGGGCCGGACGAGTCGCGAGCGCCCGCGGCGGGTAGCCGGAGAGGGGCAGGCGGGCAGGATCACCTCACCCGCTGGGCTGTCGCCCGCGCTCGCGCGCACGCGTACGCACTAGGGTGACAGCGTCGGGCCGCTCGCTCCGCCTGCAGAGCGCCGCCAGCAGGAATATCGTCCCTTCGGGATCGATTGAGATAACTGAGGGCGCACACCGCAGCACTTGAGCGGCACGCACGGAATACAGCCATCACTTCACCGACGCAGGAGTTCGAGTTCAGTGTCCGAAACCTCTAGCAGCGAGACCAACCCCTTGCTCCGGCGCAACGTGCCGGCCGACTGGACCGAGACCGACACCCGCGCCGTAGACACCGCCCGCGTGCTGGCCGCGGACGCCGTCGAAAACTGCGGCAGCGGCCACCCGGGCACCGCGATGAGCCTGGCGCCGCTGGCGTACACGCTGTTCCAGCGCACCATGCGGCACGACCCGGCCGACCCGGAGTGGCCCGCCCGCGACCGGTTCGTCCTCTCCGCCGGGCACTCCAGCCTGACCCTCTACATCCAGCTGTACCTGGCCGGGTTCGGCCTGGAGCTGGAAGACCTCGAGCAGCTGCGCCGCTGGGGCTCCAAGACCCCGGGCCACCCGGAGTACCGGCACACCAAGGGCGTCGAGACCACCACCGGCCCGCTGGGCCAGGGCCTCGCGAACGGCGTCGGCATGGCGATGGCGGCCCGCCGCGAGCGCGGCCTGCTCGACCCGGACGCCGCTCCCGGCGAGAGCATCTTCGACCACCACATCTACGTGATCGCCTCCGACGGCGACATCGAAGAGGGCGTCACCTCCGAGGCCTCGTCCATCGCGGGCCGCCAGGAGCTGGGCAACCTGATCGTCTTCTACGACGACAACAAGATCTCCATCGAGGACGACACCAACATCGCGCTGTCCGAGGACGTCGCGAAGCGGTACGAGGCCTACGGCTGGCACGTGCAGACCGTCGAGGGCGGCGAGGACGTCGTCGCGATCGAGGCGGCCATCAAGGCGGCGCAGGCCGAGACGAAGCGGCCGTCGTTCATCCAGCTGCGCACGATCATCGGCTACCCGGCCCCGACGAAGATGAACACCGGCAAGGCGCACGGCGCGGCGCTGGGCGCAGACGAGGTCGCCGGCGTCAAGAAGGCGCTGGGCTTCGACCCGGAGAAGAACTTCGACGTCGACGACGCGGTTCTCGCGCACACCCGCCAGGCCATCGAGCGCGGCGAGAAGCAGCGCGCCGAATGGCAGGAGCGCTACGAGGCGTGGGCCGCGGCGAACCCGGAGCGCAAGAAGCTGGCCGACCGGCTGTCGACCCGCACGCTGCCCGAGGGCTTCGCGGACAACCTGCCGTCGTGGGAGCCCGACGCCAAGGGCATCGCCACCCGCAAGGCCTCCGGCGAAGTGCTCAACGCGCTGGCCGAGCCGCTGCCCGAGCTGTGGGGCGGTTCCGCGGACCTCGCGGAGAGCAACAACACCACCATGAAGGGCGCCGACTCGTTCGGCCCGGCCTCGGCCGGCACCGACATGTGGAAGACCAACCCGTACGGCCGCACGCTGCACTTCGGCATCCGCGAGCACGCGATGGGCTCGATCCTCAACGGCATCGCGCTGCACGGCGGCACCCGGCCCTACGGCGCGACCTTCCTCACCTTCTCCGACTACATGCGCCCGCCGGTCCGGCTCGCCGCGCTGATGAAGGCCCCGGTCATCTACGTGTGGACGCACGACTCGATCGGCCTCGGCGAGGACGGCCCGACGCACCAGCCGATCGAGCAGATCGCCGCGCTGCGCGCCATCCCCGGCCTCAACGTCGTCCGCCCGGCGGACGCCAACGAGACCGCGTACGCGTGGAAGGCCGTGCTGGAGGACGTGCACCACCCGTCCGGTTTCGCGCTGACGCGGCAGAACGTGCCGGTGCTCGAGGGCACGAACGCCGAGGGCGTCAAGAAGGGCGGCTACGTGCTGGCCGAGGCGTCCAACGGCACCCCGGAGGTCGTGCTGATCGCGACCGGTTCCGAGGTCCAGCTGGCCGTCGAGGCGCGCAAGACCCTCGAGGCCGACGGCATCCCCACCAGCGTCGTGTCGATGCCGTGCGTCGAGTGGTTCGACGCGCAGGAGCAGGACTACAAGGACGCCGTCCTGCCGCCGACGGTCAAGGCCCGCGTCTCGGTCGAAGCCGGGATCGCGATGCCGTGGCAGCGCTTCACCGGCGACGCCGGCGAGAACGTGTCGATCGAGCACTACGGAGCCTCGGCCGACGCCGCGACGCTGTTCCGCGAGTTCGGCTTCACCGCCGAGGCCGTGGTCGACGCCGCCCGTCGTTCGATCGCCAACACCAAGAACTGAAAGGGGATCACGATGACTGACCGACTCGCGCAGCTGTCCGAAGCAGGCGTCTCGATCTGGCTGGACGACCTCTCGCGGGAGCGCCTGAACTCGGGCAACCTCGCCGGGCTCATCCGCGACAAGCACGTCGTCGGCGTGACCACCAACCCGACGATCTTCGCGAACGCGCTGTCGAACGGCGCCGCCTACGACGAGCAGGTCAACGACCTCGCCGCCCGCGGCGCGGACCTCGACGGCACCGTCCGGGAGCTGACCACCACCGACGTGCGCAACGCCGCGGACCTGTTCCGCGACGTGTACAACGCCACGAACGGCGTCGACGGCCGCGTGTCCATCGAGGTGGACCCGCGCCTGGCGAAGGACACCGAGAAGACGGTGGCCGAGGCCAAGGACCTGTGGAAGACCGTCGACCGGCCCAACGTGATGATCAAGATCCCGGCGACCGAAGAGGGTCTGCCCGCGATCACCGCGGTGCTCGCCGAGGGCATCAGCGTCAACGTCACGCTGATCTTCTCCGTCGAGCGCTACGAGGCCGTCATCAAGGCCTTCTTCGCCGGTCTGGAGCAGGCGAAGGCCAACGGCCACGACCTCAAGGGCATCCACTCGGTCGCATCGTTCTTCGTGTCCCGTGTGGACAGTGAAGTCGACAAGCGGCTGAACGCGATCGGCACCGACGAGGCCAAGGCGCTGCTGGGCGAAGCGGCCATCGCCAACGCGCGGCTCGCGTACGCGGCCTTCGAGAAGCTGTTCGCCACCGACCAGTGGAAGGCGCTCGCCGAGGCTGGCGCGAACGCGCAGCGTCCGCTGTGGGCCTCGACCGGCGTGAAGGACCCGGCCTACTCCGACACCCGTTACGTCGACCAGCTCGTGGTCAAGGACGTCGTGAACACGATGCCCGAGAAGACCATGGACTCGGTCGCCGACCACGCCGAGATCACCGGCGACACGGTTTCCGGAAAGGGCGAGCAGGCGCAGGCGGTCTTCGACAAGCTGTCGGCGGCAGGCATCGACGTGCCGGACGTCTTCGTGACGCTGGAGACCGAGGGCGTCGAGAAGTTCGAGAAGTCCTGGCAGGAACTGCTGGACACGGTGACCGGACAGCTGAACAAAGCGAGGGGCTGAACCAGAGACCATGAGCGGGGACGAAACCGGCGTCGTGATCGTCGACGCCGAACTGGCAGAAAAGGCAGCGCCGCTGGCGCAGCGGCTGGCCGCCGACGGCGCCGCTGCCAAGCTCGCCGCCAAGGACTCCACGCTGTGGGGTCCGGACGCCGAGTCCGAAGCGTCGATCCGATTGTCCTGGACGACGTTGCACAAGTCGTCGCGTCCGTTGATCGGGGAAATCGAAGCGCTGCGCACGGAACTGCGCAGCGAGGGCGTGGACCGCGTGGTGCTCGCCGGCATGGGCGGCTCGTCGCTCGCGCCGGAGGTCATCACCGCCACGGCCGGCGTCCCGCTCACGGTGCTCGACACGACCGACCCCGGCCAGGTGGCCGACGCGCTCGCGGGCGACCTCGAGCGCACGGTCATCGTGGTGTCGTCGAAGTCCGGCGGCACTGTCGAGACCGACAGCCACCGCCGGATTTTCGCCAAGGCGTTCGCGGACGCCGGGATCGACGCGGCGCGGCGCATCGTCGTCGTCACCGATCCCGGCTCCCCGTTCTCCGAACTGGCGGAGAAAGAGGGCTACCGCAAGACCTTCCTGGCCGACCCGCACGTCGGCGGCCGCTACTCCGCGCTGACCGCGTTCGGCCTCGTGCCGGCCGGTCTCGCGGGCGCGGACGTCGCGCGGCTGCTCGACCAGGCCGCCTCGGTGGCGGAAACGCTCGCCGAGGACGCGCCCGAGAACCCGGCCGTGCAGCTGGCGGCGGCTTGGGGCGCGGCGCACGAAGCGGGTGCGGAGAAGGTCGTGCTGGCCGACACCGGTTCCGGGATCAAGGGATTCCCGGACTGGGCGGAGCAGCTGATCGCCGAGTCCACCGGCAAGCTCGGCACCGGCCTGCTGCCGGTGGCCGTCGAGGGCCCGGACGCGCCCGGGTTCGCCGGCCACGGCAAGGACGCGACCGCGGTCGCGATCGGCGCCCCGGAAGGCGCGGCGCAGATCTCGGTGACCGGCCCGCTCGGCGCGCAGTTCCTGATGTGGGAGTTCGCGACCGCGCTCGTCGGACGGCTGATCGGGATCAACCCGTTCGACCAGCCGGACGTCGAAGCGGCCAAGAAGGCGGCTCGCGCGTTGCTGGACGACCCGGAGAAGCTGAAGGGCGGCGAGACACCGGCCACTGTGGACGGTGCGGTCGAAGTCTTTGGCAGCGAAGGGGTTTCCACCGACGGCAAGCTCGCCGACATCCTGCGCGCGTTCTTCGGTTCGGTGGCCGACGGCGGTTACATCGCCGTGCAGGCGTACCTCGACCGGCTGGACGACGCGTCGACTTCGTTGCTGCGCGCCGAAATCGCCAAGCGGACCGGCGTGCAGACCACGTTCGGCTGGGGCCCGCGGTTCCTGCACTCCACCGGGCAGTACCACAAGGGCGGCCACCAGAACGGCAGCTTCCTGCAGATCACCGGCGCGGTCGAGGACGACCTCGCGGTGCCGGACCGCCCGTACACGCTGGGCCAGCTCCAGCACGCGCAGGCGCTCGGCGACGGCCAGGTGCTCGCCGAGCACGGGCGTCCGGTGCTGCGGCTGCACCTGACCGACCGCGCCGCCGGGCTCGCGCAGCTCGTCCGGGCAGTGCAGGAGGCCGCTCAGTGACCTGGCGCAACCCGCTGCGGGATCCCCGCGACAAGCGGCTGCCGCGGATCGCCGGGCCGTCGAGCCTGGTGATCTTCGGCGTCACCGGCGACCTGGCGCGCAAGAAGCTGATGCCGGCCATCTACGACCTCGCGCACCGCGGGCTGCTGCCCGCCGGGTTCTCGCTGGTCGGTTTCGCCCGCCGGGACTGGGAGCACCAGGACTTCGGCGAGCTGGTGCACGATTCGGTGCGCGAGCACGCGCGGACGCCGTTCAAGGAGTCGGTGTGGAACCGGCTCGCCGAAGGAATCCGGTTCGTCCAGGGCACTTTCGACGACGACGAGGCGTTCGACCGGCTCGCGAAGACCGTGCGCGAACTGGACGAGGAACGCGGCACCGGCGGCAACACCGCGTTCTACCTGTCGATCCCGCCGGGCGCGTTCCCGGTGGTGACCAAGCAGCTGGCGCGTTCGGGCCTCGCGCAGGCCGACGAGAACACCTGGCGGCGCGTGGTCATCGAGAAGCCGTTCGGCCACGATCTCAAGAGCGCCAAGGAACTCAACGCGATCGTGAACGACGTCTTCCCCGAGGAGTCGGTGTTCCGCATCGACCACTACCTCGGCAAGGAGACGGTGCAGAACATCCTGGCGCTGCGGTTCGCGAACCAGCTGTTCGAGCCGATCTGGAACGCGAACTTCATCGACCACGTGCAGATCACCATGGCCGAGGACATCGGCCTCGGCGGCCGCGCGGGGTACTACGACGGGATCGGCGCCGCGCGCGACGTCATCCAGAACCACCTGCTGCAGCTGCTCGCCTTCACCGCGATGGACGAGCCGCTGTCGTTCGAGCCGAAGGCGCTGCGCTCGGAGAAAGCCAAGGTGCTGGCGGCGACCAAGCCGATGCTGCCGCTCGACCAGACCACCGCGCGCGGGCAGTACGCGGGCGGCTGGCAGGGCGGCACCAAGGTGCCGGGGCTGTTGCAGGAAGCCGGTTTCGCGAAGGATTCGACCACCGAGACGTACGCCGCGGTAACGCTGGAGGTGCAGAACCGCCGCTGGGCGGGCGTGCCGTTCTATCTGCGCACCGGCAAGCGCCTCGGCCGTCGCGTCACCGAGATCGCGGTCGTGTTCAAACGCGCGCCGCACCTGCCGTTCGACTCCACCTCCACCGAGGAGCTGGGGCAGAACGCGCTGGTCATCCGCGTGCAGCCGGACGAGGGCATCACGCTGCGGTTCGGTTCGAAGGTGCCGGGGACCACGATGGAGGTCCGCGACGTCACGATGGACTTCGGCTACGGCCACGCGTTCACCGAATCGTCGCCGGAGGCCTACGAACGGCTGATCCTGGACGTGCTGCTGGGCGAGCCGTCGCTGTTCCCGGTGAACGAGGAAGTCGAGCTGTCGTGGGAAATCCTCGACCCGGTGCTGTCGCACTGGGCGAAGCTCGGCACCGCTCCGGAGCAGTATCCGCCGGGCAGCTGGGGACCGAAGTCGGCTGACGAGATGCTGGAACGTACCGGCAGGCACTGGAGGCGTCCGTGATCATCGACCTGCCGTCGACCACGACGTCGGCGCTGAACAAGAAACTGGTGGAGATCCGCGAGCAGGGCGGCCAGGTCGCGCTCGGCCGGGTGCTGACGCTGGTGATCGTCGCGGACGACGACGCCAAGCTCGAGGAAGCCATCGAGGCCGCGAACGACGCCAGCCGCGAGCATCCGTCGCGGGTGATCGTCGTGGCGAAGGGCGCGCGCACGGCCGCGCCGCGCATAGACGGTCAGATCCGCGTCGGCGGCGACGCCGGCGCGAGCGAGGTCATCGTGCTGCGGCTGTACGGCCCGCTGGCCGCGCAGGGGCAGAGCGCCGTGGTGCCGCTGCTGCTGCCGGACGCGCCGATCGTCACCTGGTGGCCGGGTGCCGGGCCGAAGGCCCCCGCGGAGGACCCGCTCGGCCAGCTCGCGCAGCGCCGGATCACCGACTCCGCCGCGGAGAAGAACCCGATAAGGGCACTCACTACGCGCGCTAAGTCCTATGTGGAGGGTGACACCGACCTGGCGTGGACCCGGCTGACGCACTGGCGGGCGCAGCTGGTGTCGGCGCTGGACCTGCCGCCGTACGAGAAGATCACCGGCGCGACGGTGACCGGCGAGGCCGATTCGCCGTCCACCGAACTGCTCGCGGGCTGGCTCGCCGAGTACCTCAAGGCCCCGGTGCACCGGGTCAAAAGCTCGAGCGCGCAAGGCATCATCTCGGTGAAGCTGGAGCGGAAATCGGGCGCGGTGGAGCTGACGCGGCCGGACGGGCGGGTCGGCACGCTGACCCAGCCGGGACAGCCGACGCGGCGGATCGCGTTGCAGCGGCGCAGCAATCCGGAGTGCCTCGTGGAGGAACTGCGGCGGCTCGACCCGGACGAGGTGTACGAGGCGTCGCTGCACGGGCTGCACAAGATCGCGGCGTCCAACGGGTCCAAACCCGCTGCTGCCAAGGCTTCCGCTTCGGCCAAGCCCGCGGCTAAGCCCGCCGCGGCGGCTAAGCCGAAGGCGACCAGCCGCAAGACGGCGGAAAAGAGCGCCTCATGAGCCGGACCGAGGTTGTCGTCTACGAAAACGCGGACCTGCTGGCCGCGGCCGCCGCGGCCCGGCTGGTGACCCGGATCGTCGACGTGCAGGCGGCTCGCGGCGCGGCGTCGGTGGTGCTCACCGGCGGCGGCGCGGGCATCGCGGTGCTGCGCGAACTGCGGGAGTCGAGCGCGCGGGACGCGATCGACTGGTCGCGGCTGGACGTCTACTGGGGCGACGAGCGGTTCGTCCCGGCGGATTCGGACGAGCGCAACGAGAAGGGCGCGCGCGAAGCCCTGCTCGACCACGTGCCGCTGGCTCCGGAACGGGTGCACGCGATGGCCCCTTCGGACGGCGAATTCGGCGACGACGTCGACGCGGCGGCCGAGGCCTACGCGAAGGTGCTCTCCGACGCGGCGGGCCCCGGCGCGGACGTGCCGGAGTTCGACATCATGCTGCTGGGTCTCGGCGGCGAGGGCCACACGGCGTCGCTGTTCCCGGAAACCGCCGAGGTGCGCGAGACTCAGCGCTCGGTGGTGCCGGTCCGCGACTGCCCGAAACCTCCGCCGACGCGAGTGTCGCTCACGCTCCCGGCCATCCGCCGTGCCCGCGAGGTGTGGCTGATGACGGCGGGCACCGCCAAGGCGGACGCGGTCGCGCAGGCGCTGGCCGGTGCGCCGGAAACGCAGATCCCGGTCTCGGGCGCTCGCGGCTACCGGCGGACGCTGTGGCTCCTGGACCGCGAAGCGGCCGGGAAGCTGACGAAGGTGTATCAGCCGCCCGCTGAATAGAACGGTTTATCGGGAAAGGCTCCTCGCGCTTGGGCGCGGGGGGCCTTTTTCATTGTGGGGCAGGGAAAGCGGGCGGGCGCGGCTCGTGAGCGCGTAGCCCGGTTCTCACCGCGATACGCACTCACGACCCCTGCTCCCCCGCACTGGTCAGCAGCGTCGCGGTCGCCGCCAGGTGGGCGGTCAGCAACCCCGCCGCCTCCTCCGGATCCCGGCTCAGCGCCGCCCGTTCCAGCTCCTCGTGCTGGGCGAGCACGTCCTCCTCCGGCAGCCGGTACGCCGGGTGCACCGTCCAGCGCCGGGCCAGTTCGCTGGCCAGCCACATCCGGTCGAAATTCTCCAACAGCACCGCGTTCCCGCAGCCGTCGAGCAGCGTGCGGTGGAACAAGCGATGCGCTTCCGCCCAAGCCGCGGAGTAGTAGCTGCCCTCGGCCGGCACATACATCGGCGTCCGGCCGAGCCGGTGTCCCGCCGCGCGCACCCGCGCTTCCCACTCCAGGTCCCCGCGCGCGACCGACAGCCGCAGCATCGCGGGCTCGACCGTCTGGCGCGCCTCGACAATCTCCTGCCATCGCTGATCGGCGAGCGAGGGCACCGCGAACCCCCGGTTCGTCAGCCGTACCGCCAGCCCCTCCCCGACCAGCCGGACCAGCGCCTCGCGCACCACAGCGAGGCTGACCTCGTACCGAGCCGCCAGTTCCTGCGGTTTCAGCGCCTGTCCCGGCTCGACCTCGCCGCGCATGATCGCGTCGCGGACCTGGTCGTAGATCTGCTCGGACAGCATCTGCTTCATGCCCTCAGGATAGACGATCCGACAAATCATCGATTATTAGTGCTATCGTCGATGACGTACCGCTTCCAGTGAGAGGAACCCATGTCCGCCAACTCCCCGTTCGCGCGCCTTCCCGAGGTGCCGAGCTTCACCGTCACCAGCACGACCGTCGCCGACGGCGCGGCCTGGTCCGCCGAGCAGTTCTCCGGGATCTTCGGCGTGCCCGGCGGCAAAGACACGTCGCCACAGCTGTCCTGGTCTGGCGCACCCGAAGGCACGAAGAGCTACGCCGTCACGGTCTACGACGCCGACGCGCCGACCGGCTCCGGTTTCTGGCACTGGGCGGTCGCCGACATCCCGGCCACCGTCACTGATCTGCCGGAAGGCGCGGGCGACGACACCGGATCCGGCCTGCCCGACGGCGCGTTCCAGCTGCGCGGCGACGCTGGAGCAGCCCGCTTCATCGGCGCGGCCCCGCCCGCCGGACACGGCGAACACCGCTACTTCGTCGTCGTGCACGCCCTGGACGTCGAGTCGATCGGCGTCCCGGCCGACGCGACGCCCGCCGTCCTCGGGTTCACCATGTTCGGCCACGCGCTCGGCCGCGCGGCCCTCGTCGCGACCGCGGAAACGCCCGCGTAAAGCCCCAGCAAGGCCCCGTTCAGGCCGCCGCCTCGTGCTCGCCACGACGCGGCGGCCTTCGACTGCGCAGCGACACTTCCACCCACCCGCACGGGTGATGTCTCCCCTGAACGCGTGGTCCCGACCTGGGCGGCAAACGGAGTAAATGACACTCCGCCAAAAAGCGGCTCACCAGCATGTGGGAACCGCCGTATGGTGAACATAAGGTGATGTGATCGACACAAGGTGATGTTGACCGCGCCTCGTTCACCTTCTTGGAGCAGTTGTGGAGATTACAACACCACAAAAGCCACTCTGGGTGAAACTTACTGCCAACACACACATTCCCGTTAGCATCCGCACATTTGTTCACCACCGCGCGTCCCGATCGGGTGGCCGGAGCATCTCATCACTAAGTCCACAAGACGAATGGGGTCGCCGCGATGAGCACTGAGGGACTCTCGATTCCTGGCATCTCGATGAGCAGCTCCGCCGCGGGAGCAGCCCGGCGGGCCAGACGCGTCAACCTGACCGGCGCGTTCGCCGTGTTCCGGAAACCCCTCGCCGCGACGATCGCCGTCGAGGCGGTGGTCGTGCTGCTGGCGGTGCTCGACGTCTGGCTCGTCGTGCCGCCGAAAGCGCACCCCTATTCGCTCTACCTGTCGGCCGCCGCGTGCCTCGCGGTCGTGGTGCGGCGGCGGTTCCCGTTCCTCGCGGTGCTCGCCGCGGTGCCGGGATTCTTCGCCGGATGGGCGCAGCTGGCGTCGATGCTCAACCTGGGCATGCTCGCGACGCGGCGGCAGCTGCACTGGCAGACCTGGGTCGGCGCGGGATTGGTGTTCACCTGCCGGTTCGTGCGGTGGCCGCTGCCGGAGTTCGCGGAACTGAGCTGGCGCGAACACGTCCTGGACGGAATCTACGGCGTGCTGGTGGCCGGAATGCCGATCGCGATCGGCCTGCTGATCGGGGCGCGCGCAGAGATCTCGACAAAACTGCGCGAGCTGGCGAAGAGCCGCGACCGCGAACGCCGCTTCCACGCCGACGCCGTGCGCGCCGAGGAACGCGCGCGACTGGCCCGCGAGATGCACGACGTGGTGTCGCACCAGATCACGCTGATCGCCATGCAGGCCGGCGCACTGCAAGCACAAGCCAAGGACGGCCCGGCGCTGGAAACGGCGCAGGTCATCCGCCAGCTGTCGACGCGGACGCTGGAGGAACTGCGCTCGCTGGTGAGCGTGCTGCGCTCCGGTTCCGGCGACGACGGCCCGCGGCCCGGGATCGGAGAACTGGACCACCTGATCCGCGAGTGCGACGTGCCGGTGCAGCTGACTGTCGAGCAACTGCCGGACACTCTGCCGAGCCAGGTCTCCGCGGCGGCGTACCGGACGGTGCAGGAGTGCCTGACGAACGTCCACAAGCACGCTCCCGGCGCGACAGCCACGATCCGCATCCACGCGGCGAGCGGCGCGCTGGACATCGAGGTGGAGAACGCCCGCGCCTGCCGCGCAGGCGAAGCGTTCCCATCGGGCGGCCACGGACTCACTGGACTCGCCGAACGCGCCCGGCTGCTGGGCGGAAGCTTCGAAACGTCCGGCACAGAGGACGGCGGGTTCCGGGTGCGGGCGCGGTATCCGCTGGACCGCTGAGCTGCCCGGGGCTGGTTCAGGGCTGATTCTGGTCTGGTTCCGGTCTGGTTCGGACCTGTCGCGGAATTGGTCTGGACCGGTCAAGGATGCTGTTCTCGCCGCGTTTTCGGTCGGCCCGGTCTGGATCGGTGGCGGTCCAGACCATCGGAAAAGCCGGACCCGCGCCGGGTTCCGTCGAGCAGTTCCGCCGGATCGCTTTCGCCCGGGCTGGTTCCGCTGAGCCGCTCCCATCGGGCCGGTGCCACCTGGTCTGGTGCCACCAGACAGGCTCCGTCGAGCAGCTCCGCCAGACCGACTCTGCCGGGCCGCTCCCGCCGAGCCACTTCCGCCGGGCCACTCCCGCCGAGCCACTTTCGGTCGACCGGTTTCGCCAAGCCCCTTCTCGCCGAGCCGGTTCCGTCGAGTCAGTTCCGGCCGAGCGGTTTCACCAAGCCGCTTCCCCTCCGAACCGGTTCCGCCGTCTCACCGCCTCCACAGAGCCGCTTCCGCCAAGCCGATGTCGCCAAGCCGCTTCCCCGAAACCCGAACCCACCGCACGACGCCGGGACAAGCCGCTCCGCCCCGCATCGCCTCCGGGCAAGAACCGCCGGAGCCGCCACCTCGCAGCAACTTTCGCCCCGGACCACTGCCGAGATTGGTCTGGACCGGTCAAGACCCGCCCACCGCAAGAACTCCCCCACCCCGGACCGCACAACCTCCCGCGCAGAGGTCCAGACCTGTCTCCAGCAGGTCTGAACCACCCCGCCCACACACCGCCCCCGCTATCCGGCACAAGCGCGTCTCCGCCAAACTGAGCCGCCCCCGCAGAGGCCTGAACCCCAGCGAACCCCAACCACCCGGGAACTAAAAAACCACCGGCCCTCGCCCTCGACGGACGAAGAACCGGTGGTCCCGGAGAAACCGTGCCTCAGATCAATTCGCGGCGTTGGCGGAGGCGCTCGAGCGCTTCGGCGAGGATGGCCTCGCCGTCCGCGTCGCTGCGGCGTTCCTTCACGTAAGCCAGATGTGTCTTGTACGGCTCGGTACGAGGCGCGGCGGGCGGATTCTGCTCGTCCTGACCGCCCGGGAGCCCGCAGCGCGGGCAGTCCCATTCGTCGGGGATTTCCGCGTCCATCGCGAACGACGGGCGAGCTTCGTGCCCGTTCGCGCACCAATACGACACCCGGCGCCGTGGCGCCGATTCACCCCGCTCCGATTCGCCCGAAGGACCGGCACCCACGCGGGTGCCGCGAATCGCGTTACCGCCAACCATGAATCCTCACCCGTTGGAATCGGCGGCGCGCCCCCCAATAGGCACGCCGATCGCAAGTCCCCTTCCGGGGACCCGGTCATACCTTGAGCAGGAGGCCGAGACCCACGATGCTGATCAGCCAGATGGCACCGAGCAGCAGCGTGATCCGGTCGAGGTTCTTCTCGGCGACGCTGGACCCCGCGAGACTCGACTGCATCCCGCCGCCGAACAGGGACGACAGGCCGCCGCCCCGGCCGCGGTGCAGCAGCACTGCCACCACCAGCAGCACGCTGGAGGCGATCAACAGGATTTGCAGGAACAGCTTCATGTCATCCTCTGTGCTTGTCGGAGCATGCAGGGGTACGGCCGGACCCGCACAGTGTGCGGATCTTCACCGTACCCCTGGACTCGTCCACTGCTCTAGTGACGGACCGAACACACAGGCTACCCGGTAGTGCCCACGATCAGGGCAGCGGGCCACCGGCGGCGAGCGCGCAGAGCTTGGTGAACTCCTCGCCGTCCAGGCTCGCGCCGCCGACCAGCGCCCCGTCGATGTTGTCCGCGCCCACCAGCTCGGAGACGTTCCCGGACTTCACCGAGCCGCCGTAGAGCACCCGGACCGCGGTGGCGACCTCGTCGCCGTACTTCTCCGACAGCGTCCCGCGCAGGGATTTGCAGACCTCTTCGGCGTCGGCCGCGGTCGCGACCTTGCCGGTGCCGATGGCCCACACCGGCTCGTACGCGATCACGACGGCCTGCACCTGCTCGGCCTTGAGTCCCTTGAGACCCTCGACGAGCTGGTTGCGGGTGTGCTCGAGGTGCTCGCCCGCCTCGCGGATCTCGAGTTCCTCGCCCACGCACAGGATCGGCGTGATGCCGTGCTTGAGCGCGGCCTTGACCTTCTTGTTGACCAGCTCGTCGGTCTCGCCGTGGATCGCGCGCCGCTCCGAGTGCCCGACGGTGACGAAGCTGCAGCCCAGCTTCGCCAGCATCGGACCGGAGATGTCGCCGGTGAAGGCTCCCGAGTCCTGCGGCGACAGGTCCTGCGCGCCGTAGGCGAGCGGGAGCTTGTCGGCGTCGACCAGGGTCTGCACGCTGCGGATGTCGGTGAACGGCGGCAGCACGGCCACGTCCACCTTCGCGTAGTACTTCTCCGGCAGCGCGAAGGCGATCTTCTGCACCAGGGCGATGGCCTCGAGGTGGTTGAGGTTCATCTTCCAGTTGCCGGCCACCAGGGGCTTGCGTGCCACTTAGTTCTTCCCCTCCAGCGCCGCCACGCCGGGCAGCTCCTTGCCTTCCAGGTACTCCAGCGAGGCGCCGCCGCCGGTGGAGATGTGCGAGAAGCCGTCCTCGGGCAGGCCCAGCTGCCGCACCGCGGCGGCCGAATCGCCGCCGCCGACGACGGTGAACGCGTCGCTCTTGACGAGCGCCTCGGCCACCGCGCGGGTGCCGCCTGCGAACGCCTCGAATTCGAAGACGCCCATCGGGCCGTTCCAGAAGACGGTCGCCGCGTCGGCGAGCTTCTGCGCGAACAGCTCGGCGCTGCGCGGGCCGATGTCGAGGCCCATGCGGTCGGCCGGGATGGCGGTGACGTCGACGGCCTCGTGCGCCGCGTCGGCGGCGAACCCTTCAGCCGCGAGCACGTCGACCGGCAGCACCAGTTCGACGCCGCGCTTCTCCGCCTCGGCGAGGAAGCCCTTGACCTGGTCGAGCTGGTCCTCCTGCAGCAGGGAGTTGCCGACCTCGTAGCCCTTGGCCTTGAGGAACGTGTACGCCATGCCGCCGCCGATGAGCAGCCGGTCGACCTTGGTGAGCAGGTTCGCGATGACGCCGAGCTTGTCGGACACCTTCGAGCCGCCGAGCGCGACCACGTACGGCCGCTTGACGTCGTCGGTGAGCTTCTTCAGCACGTCCAGCTCGGCCAGCACGAGGCCGCCCGCGTAGGCCGGGAGCACCGCGGCGATCTCGTAGACCGAGGCCTGCTTGCGGTGCACGACGCCGAAGCCGTCGGAGACGAACGCCCCGCCCGGCGTCAGCGCGGCCAGCTCAGCCGCGAGCTCGGACCGGTCGACAGCGTCCTTGCTGGTCTCGCGCGCGTCGAAACGCACGTTCTCCAGCAGCACGACACCGCCGTCGGCCAGTCCGGCGACGAGCGCCTTGGCCGATTCGCCGACGAGGTCGCCGGCCAGCGGGACCTCGGAGCCGAGCAGTTCGCCCAGCCGCTTCGCGACGGGCGCGAGCGTGAACTTCGGGTCCGGCTCGCCCTTGGGGCGGCCGAGGTGCGCGGTGACGACGACCTTCGCGCCCGCGTCGGCGAGCTTCTTGATCGTCGGCAGCGCGGCGCGGACCCGGCCGTCGTCGGTGATGGCCGACCCGTCGAGCGGGACGTTCAGGTCGGAACGCACGAGTACGTACCGGCCCTGAACGCCCTCGCCCAGCAGGTCGTCGAGGTTCTTGACGCTCATCCGGTTCAGAGCTTCGAGCCGACGAGCTTGATCAGGTCGGCGAGGCGGTTGGAGTAGCCCCACTCGTTGTCGTACCAGCCGACGACCTTGACCTGGTTGCCGATCACCTTGGTGAGCGGCGAGTCGTAGATGCAGGACGCCGGGTCGGTGACGATGTCCGAGGACACGATCGGGTCGACCGAGTAGCGCAGGATGCCGGCCAGCGGGCCCTCGGCGGCGGCCTTGTACGCCTCGTTGATCTCGTCGACGGTGGCCGACTTCTTGAGGGTGACGGTGAGGTCGGTGGCCGAGCCGGTCGGGACCGGGACGCGCAGCGCGTAGCCGTCCAGCTTGCCGAGCAGCTCCGGCAGCACGAGGCCGATCGCCTTGGCCGCGCCGGTGGAGGCCGGGACGACGTTCAGGGCGGCGGCGCGGGCGCGGCGCAGGTCCTTGTGCGGGCCGTCCTGCAGGTTCTGGTCCTGCGTGTAGGCGTGGATCGTGGTCATCAGGCCCTGCTCGATGCCGAAGGCGTCGTTGAGGACCTTGGCCAGCGGGCCGAGGCAGTTGGTGGTGCAGGACGCGTTCGAGATGATCGTCTGCGAGCCGTCGTACTTGTCGTCGTTGACGCCGAGGACGACGGTCAGGTCCTCGCCCTTGGCGGGCGCGGAGATGATGACCTTCTTCGCGCCGCCGGCGATGTGCGCCTTGGCGGCGTCGGCGTTGGTGAAGAAGCCGGTCGACTCGACGACGACGTCCACGCCGAGGTCGCCCCAGGGCAGGTTGGCCGGGTCGCGCTCGGCGAGGGCCTTGATGGTCTTGCCGTCGACGACGATGCCCTCGTCGCTGACGCTGACCTCGCCCGGGAAGCGGCCGAGGATCGAGTCGTACTTGAGCAGGTGGGCCATGGTGGCGACGTCGCCGAGGTCGTTGAACGCGACGACCTCGATGTCGTGACCGCTCGCCTTCACGGCACGGAAGAAGTTGCGGCCGATCCGGCCGAAGCCGTTGACACCTACGCGAACGGTCACTGCTGCCACTCCTCTGGTGTTGATCACGGCGGCGGCGCACCGGCCGCCGACCGTTCGGTTGGACACTGCGGAAGTTTTCCGGGGCGCCCGCCCCGGACGACTCCTGCGACTTCCGGTTTCGGGCGCAACCCTAGCGTGCGGGCGCCATTGCCCCGGACTGCCCTGACGAGACTTCCACCACTGCCGGGGGGACGTCAAGAATCGATTAAGAACCCAGCTCAGCCGGGTGAGGACCGAAAACGGGGCGCGGGCTCCCGCGGCGGTTCGGGGCGGGGGCGGACCACTCGCTTGATCGGTCTTGGTGCCCCGGTTCACGCTGTCGGGACGGTTTCGCCGAGCGGCGCGGGGCGGGTGTCGGAGGCGGCGGGAGTTTGGCGGCTGCACGGCTCGGCGGTGAGGGGGACGGCGAGCACGGCGCGGGGTGCGGCTTCCGGCGAGAGCGGATTGCGGAGTGCGCCCGATGCAGCGGGTGCGGCAGGCGCGGGGTCTCGGCCTGACGAGCAGCGGCGGGCGAGGACAAACCGCGAGGGGCCGAGCGGCTTCGGAACCGGCGATGCGGGCGGTCTGGCCTCAGGACCGGCCGGGCCTGCCGAGGCGGGCTCTTTCACTCTGAGCGTGCTGGGCACGTCGCGTATGAGGCTGCCTCGGTGGTGACAGGCACAGGACGGCGGGAGCAGCCGACGAGGCGCGGCCGACAACCGCAAATCAACGCGGTGGCGCGGTGGCGCGGGCACGGCGAAACAAGGCCCTGTGACGCGGTGCGGCCGGGCAACGCAACGCACACGAGACGCCGCGAGGCAAGAACGCCGTGCAACGCAACCAGACGAGGTGAGGCAACAGCGCAGCGCGGCGGTGCAGCGAGACAGGGCGGCTTGGCGCGGTTCAGCCGCACAACACCGGCCGGGCGCGTGACAGCGATACAGCGTGACGGAAATCAGCGCCGGACGGCAGCGACCAGCGACCAGCGACCAGCGACCAGCGACCAGCGACCAGCGACCAGCGACCAGCGACCAGCGACCAGCGAGGTCCGTCTCGGTCCCGGCTTCCCCGGGCCGAACCGTCTCGCCCGCCGTGGCGCGGGCGACTCCCTGGCTTCCCGGTTCTCCTCCGCTAAGTTGATCTCCGCGCGCGTCAGCGATGCACCGGAAGGCGACCAGGGGAGGAATCGCGAAAATGCAACCAGGCGGAAATCCGCAACAGCACAACCCTCAGGGACAACCCCATTATTCCGGATATCCCGGACAGCCGCAAGGCGGATCTCCGGGATATCCGCAGCAACCGCCATCGCAGCCGCAATTCCCGCAAAATCCTCCCGGGCCCGGGACAGCGCAGCAATGGAATTCCGCTGGTCTTTCCTCTCAGCACGCCACGCCGGGCGGCGAGGAAACCGGCGGTCGCAAGGGCAAGAAGCCGCGGAAGAAGTGGAGTCTCAAGAAGAAGCTCCTGGTCTTCATCCCGTCCGGCATCGGACTGGGCCTGGCGGTGGCGTTCCTCTGCCTCGTCATCGTGGTCAACTGGACTCATATCACCGGGGTGCAGACTGTCACCGACGACGCGGCCGGTCTCGAGTACGAGGTCGGCGACGAGTGGACTCCCTTCTCCGCCCGGCTGACCATGGGCGGCGGCGAATGGAAGATGCTGCAGTACGGCATCGGCGAATGCCACGGCACCAAGAACGGGAAGCCGTCCCAGGCGGGGATCACCAAAGCGTCCATCTTCACCGCCGCGTATCCGGCCGGTGCCAGCAGCAGCAAAGACGAAGCCCTGAAAATTTTCCAGAAACTCATCCCTTCCGTCTACGAGATGAGCACCGGCTTCAAATTCCAAGAGGTCAACGACGCCGAACACGGGCAATGGGGCGAGGCGGACTTCGACGGGGTCCACGGGTACAAGTACTCCATCCGTCCTGCCCACCACGGCGTCGCCGACTGCGACGGCGGCGTCAACACGGACCCCGATTTCGACAACGGAATGGTCTTCGTGGCGCTTCCCTCGAAGGATTCCAGCGGGAAACCGGTGACTGCTGTCCTTTGCTACTACTTGATGGATCCGACCTTGAAGGTCGACGGATACGAAAATCTGACCCCGGCAGACAAGGACAAGATCCTGAAATCGTTCAAGGTGAACAAGTAGTCTTTCTTGCGGGCGGGCAGGCAGGATCAGTCCGCCCGCAAGAGACTCGCCCGGGTGCGCGACGGCAGGGTGTCAGGCACTTTGCTCGTCAGGCAGTCCGGCGGCCGAGCCGTTCGACAGCGCACATCTCCGGCACCACGAGGCGCTACGCAGACAACTCCTTCTCTGCCGGGGTCCGGAACTTCGGCACCACCCGCGCCTCCCCCAGCCACTCGCTCAACCGGGCGGCTTCGGCGTCCACCGCGGCGGTCTTTTCCGCTCCGATGTCCTCCAGCAGGCGGACCGCGATCTCTCCCGACGGGCGGTGGGCCCAGGCTCCGACGATCCGGCCGTCGCTCCAGACGGTCGGGCCGATGTTGCCGCTGCGGTCGAACAAGGCGGGACGGTGCGGGCCGACGTACCAGTCCCGGGACTGCCAGCCCATCGCGGTCGGGTCGAGGGCGGGGAGCAGGGCGACCCACGGGTCGGGAGCGGCTACCGGGGCCAGGTCGTCGGGCAGGGCGATCGCCGGTTCGCCGTCCAGGTCGATCTCGGCGGGGGCGACGGCGGTCAGCGCTTTTTTCGTTTGGCCCGCGGTCCAGCCGGTCCACCAGCGTAGGTCGGCGGCCGGGGCGGGGCCGAAGGCGTAGAGCCATCGCCGGGCCAGGGCGGCTCGGGCTTCGTCTTCGGGGATTGCTGGCCAGTCGGCAGCGCCGGGGTCGAGGCGGCCCACCGGGCCAGTGCCGGGGCTAGGGCGGCCACCGGCACCAGAGCTGGGAAAACCTGCCCCGGCAGCACTCCCGGACAGCCATTCGGCCAGCGGCGACCAGTGGTACTGCGTACTTTGCCAACTCCCCCGCGGGCGGCCGCGGACGATGTGGCCTTCCGCGGCCAGCTGGAACAGCACGCGGCTGGTGACGTTGCCGATCGATTCGTACGGCTTTCCCTTCGCCATCAGCAGTTGCTGCCGCAGCCGCGGTTCATCCTCCACCAACTGCTGGGCGGTCGCCGATCCTCTGGCGCGCAACGCTTTTTCGACGCTCGCCATCACGTCGTCCAGCCATTCGGCGGGATTAAGCACATTGTCCGGATGACCTTGGGTGGCCAACTGCTTTTCCAGGAGACGGCGTTGGCGGGCAGCAATGTCGTGCGAACACGCGGCTTGGACCAGAGCGGCGGTGGCGACGTCGGCAACAAAAACGGTCCGCCGCATGCCCAGGAGGCGCAAAAGGGTGCGGCGGGAGTACAGCGCGTCCTCGACATCGGCGACAGAAACCTCCCGCACGCGTGACCATGCGGACAGGTACACCGAAGCGGGATCGGTGGCGTGCAGCGCGACGACGCCGTCGACTGCTGTCGCGACGGTCGTCGCCCGTGCCGCGAGGTGGTGGCGGACGCCGAGGCGGGCCCGGCGCTGGGCGAGGGTCATCTTCACGACACGATTCCTACCAGGAGGGGCCGACAGAAAACGCGTTCCGGCTGGTCAAGTCGATCGCAACAGGGCTGCGCGCACGTGGTTCCGGAACCAGAGCTGAGCGGGGTCGGCGGCGGTCCGGGGGTGCCAGGCCAGGCCCAGTTCGATCGGCGGCAGGTCGAGCGGGATCGGGAAGGTCCGCAGGCCCAAAGCGGCCAGGAACGGGTCCAGCCAGCCGACGACGCCGATGGTCACCAGGTCGCTTTCGCTCGCTAGGACCAAAGCACTCGGGTGGCCGGGGACGACCACGGCGACCCGGCGGCGCAAACCCAGTTGCGCGAGGGCGGCGTCGATCGGGCCTTGTTGCTTGCCTCGGCGGGAGATGCCGATGTGTTCGGCGGCGGCGAAGCGGGCAGGATCCACTGGCGCGGCGAAGAGTGGATTCCCTTGCCGGGCAACGCCTAGCACTGTCGACAGTACCAACGGCTCGGTGCGGGTTTCCGGGTCGTGGTGACCGGCGGCGCCGATTTCGAGGTCTACCCGGCCGTCGCGCAGAGCACCACTGTCCTCTGTGGACTCTGGCAGGAAGATGACCTCGACGTGCGGAGCTTCGGCGCGGAGACGGGCTCAGGGCACCGGCCAGCGCGCTCACGACCAGGTCGGCGGCTTGGACGGTGAAGGTGCGGCGCAGGTCCGCGGGAGTGAAACCGGGGCCGGGGCCCAGGATGCGGTCGGCGCGGTGCACCAGGGCGGCGACTTCGTCCTTCAGTTCCAGGGCGCGTGGGGTCGGGACCAGGCCTTGGCCTGCGCGAACCAGCAGCGGGTCGCCGGCGGCGCGGCGCAGTTTGGCGAGCGTGCGGCTCACCGCGGCGGGCGAGCTGCCCAGTCTGGCCGCGGCGCGCGTGACGCTGCCTTCCTGCAGCAGCACGTCCAGCACACGCAAGAGGTTGAGGTCCATGCCGCTCCGAAAGGTTTGCGTCCAGCGGAACAATTCCGTGCCAATTCTTGCATCGACGCGCAATCCGCGGTCGCCCAGAGTGGATCAGGCAAGCCACGAGACCAGGAGAGACCCATGCAAGAAGCGATACTCGCGGTCGCCGGGGCGAAGGGGCCGGCGGTCGCCTTCTTCGACGTCGGTTCCGGGAAGCACCTCGGCACCGTCGAAGTGCCCGCGCAGCCGCACGACCTCTGCTACGACCCGGTCCACCGCCTCGTCTGGAGCGCGAGCGCGTACCGCCGCGGCGCTTATCACAGCCACGGCGAGCGGGCGACCGAACTGACCGCGATCGATCCGGATTCGCGCGAGATCCTGGAGGTCGTCGACCTCTCGCCGGATCACGCGCCGCACGGGCTGGCGATCGATCCGGTGCGCGGGCTGTTGTACGCGACCGTCGAGGCCGGCCCGGGGCGCGAAGGCGGCCTGGTGGTGGTCGACACCGCGACGCGGCGGCCGGTGCGGCATCTCGCGGCCGGTGCACCCGGGCCGCATTGGGTCACGATCAGCCCGGACGGACGGCGCGGGTTCGTGACCAACAAGGAAGCACCGTTCGTGTCCTTTGTGGACCTCGACAGCGGCGAGGTCGAGCGGATTTCCGTTCCGGGCAGCGAAGGGCTGGGGATTTCCCGGGACGGCAAGCGGCTCTATGTCGCGGCACCGTATCTGGAGAACGGCACCGAGCCGGTCCGGGCGGCGCCCGGGATCAGGGTGTTCGACGCGGTCACCGGATCGCTCGAAACCCTGATTCCGACGGAACGTCCGGTGCTGCCGATCCATTGCACGACGTCCGGCGAGGTGCTGGCCGCCGAACTGGGCGGACGGTTGCTGGCGTTTTCGGCTACCAGCAACGAAATGCTCGGGTCGATGGAACTCCAGACGGAGTTTCCGCTGGCCATTCTGTCCGATCCGGACGGCCGGGTCGCTTTCGTTTCCGGGGCGGGGTCGGCGGCGGTGGAGGTCATCGATCTCGAAACCCGCACCTTGGTATCCACTTTGGACACTGAGGCGGCCGAGGCGGCAGGCGGACACGGGCTGGCGTACGTGCCCGTCAGCTGACGGGTCTCGGCGCGCGGTGTGCCGTCCGGGGCAGACCGCGCGCCAGCCGGACCGTCAGGCGGGTTCTTCCGCGGGCAGTTCCGCGGGAGCGGTACGGCTGAACATCCGCGTCGCCGAAAGCCGCGCCACCCCGTCCGGGTCCCCGAGATCGTCGAGGGAGTTCCGGATCGTCGCGTCCACCGACAGGTACTTCCGCCCGGCCCGCAGGTCCGCGTCGTTGCGCAGCCGCACGATCAGCGGGAACTCCGCCAACGCGCCCGCGTCGAACAACCCCGTCGTGTAGATCAGCTGCACGCCCAGCGCCTCCGCCACCGCGCGCTGCAGTTCCAGCAGATACCCGGCCGACGCGCGGCCGATCGGGTTGTCCAGGAACAGCACGCCCGAATGCCGGTTCCGCGCCTTGCCCCGGTTGTTGGCGCGCAGAGCGGCCAGCGTGCAGTACAGGATGATCGCGGCGGTCAGCTGCTGGCCGCCGGAGAACACGTCGCGGATTTCCGACACCCGCTGGCGTTCGGTGCGCAGCACGGAATCCGGCTTGAGCATGTCGACCCGGTACCCCTTGGGCGCGGCCACGTGCACCCCGCGCAGCACCAGCGACAGCCCGTCGCGTTTCACGTCGCGGCCGTCGGCGGTCTTGCCCGCGGCCGCCTCGTCGACGACCTCGCCCAGTTTTTCCGCCAGCACATGGTCTTCCAGCTCGGTGAACCGGATCCGCAGGAACTCCTGCCCGGACCAGTCGCCAAGCCCGTCCGGCAGCCGCGACACCCGCTGCGCCGACCGCAAGGTGCGCAACGCGCCTTCGACCATGCCCTGCAGCCGCGTGATGATGCCGCCGCGATGGCGGTCGATCTGCGCGAGATCGTCGGTGAGCGTCCGCAGCCGGGGCCGCAGCGCCTCGCCCCATTCCGCCGCGTGCACGGGAAGCTGGTCCCGTTTAACGGAAATCACCTGCTGCCGCACCGGCGTGCTGAGCTTCTCGAACCGCTTTTCCGTCGCGTACTGCGCCAGCTGGTCCGCCGCCGCGCGCACCCGCCGGTCGCCGGAGTCGGCCGCCGACTGCGCGTCGTTCAGGACGGTGTTGAGCTGGTTGTACCGGGTCCGCGCGGACTCGACATCGCCGTCGTACGCGTCCGCGGGCTCCTCCGAACGCAAGTGTGCCAACGATTCCGCCAGCAACCCGAAGCCGGACGCCGATGCCTTGCCCGCGTCGAGCGTCGCCTCCGCGGCTGCTCGGCGCTCTTGCAGCTCTTCCCATTTCCGGGCCGCCGCGGACACTTCCAGCGAAGCAGCGTCGATCAGCTCAAGGCCGTGTTCGATGTCGCGCGGCCGCTCCGCAGGCGAAGCGACGCCGGTCTGCAACGGCAGGACGTCCAGCTCAGCGCGCCGCGTCGACACCTGGCCGATCGCCTCGGTGCGTTCCTCCTCCAGCGAGTCGACGACTCGCCGGGCCCGCGCCAACGCTGCCGCTCGCGTGGAAGAGTCCGAACCGTCCGGCGTCTCCAGCAACGCCGCCGCGCGCACCCGGACCTCTTCGTCCAGCGATTCCAGCGCCGAGGAAGCTGCGGCCTCAGCGGATTCCGCCTGTTCCAGCTCGGCCCGGAGATCGCTGCCGACCTCGACCTTCGCGTACGCCTCGGAGGCCGACGCGAAGGTGCGCCGCAACGCGTCCACCGGTTCCGAAGGCGCTTCGACGTCCTCCGGCAGCTCGGCCGCACCCGGTACCTCGGCCAGCTCGGACCGTGCGGTGGTGACGGTGCGGCGGTGGCCGTCGGCGGTCCGCTGCTCCTCCGCCGCCTGCTCACGCAATCGCGCCGCCCGGGCCGATGCTTCGGCCGCCGACGACTCCGCGCGTTCCGCGATTTCCGTTGCCCGCTCGACTTCTTCGGTCCATTCCGCGACGCGCGCGGCCCGAGTGGACAGTTCCCCGAGCCGACGCGCCTTCTCCTCGGCTTCGGCAGCAGCCGTCCGCAAGGCCGGGACCCGCTCGCGCAACGCAGCTGCTTTTTCGCTCAACCGGGCGAATTCCGCCTCGGCTTGCCCGAGCGCGGTCTGCGCGGTCTCCCGTGCGACGCGAGCGCTTTCGGCCTGCTCGGCGAGCGTCCCGATGGCACCGGCCGGATAGTCCTCACGCCAGGTGGTGAGCTTCCACGTCAATGCCCCGTCGGCTGCCAGCTTCTCCGACAGCTGCTCCAGCCGACGCTGACGTTCGGCGTGCCGTTGCGCCACGGCTTCCCGCTCGGTGTCGGCGGCTTCCTCGTCGTACATCGCCGGGTTCGGCGGCACGAGGAACTCGACGCCCGCAGCGGCCGGACCGTCCGATGCCTGGAACGCCTCGGTGGTCCCGACCGCGATCACCGCGCTCGGCAGCAGCCGCGAAGCCGCCAGCACCTCGCGCGCCCGCTCGACCTGCGCCGCGTCGTTCAGCAGCACCCCGGCGACGAGCTGCGGCATCCGCTCCAGCACTTCGTCACGTCGCACCGAGTCCAGTTTGGACAGATAACGCCAGCCCGACCACGCGGTGATCCCGGCCTGCTCCAACGCATCCAGCGCGGCTTGCACGTCCTCGGGCGGCGGCAGCAGCCCGCCCGACCCCAGCGCGGCCAGCGCCCGTTCGTCGGCCGACTCTTCCATCCGCAGCGCGGTCTGTTCCTTCTCCACCGCCGCGCTCGCGTCGCGCAAACGCTGCAGCAGCACCGGAAGATCGCTCTCCAGCTTGACGTCGTCCGCGCCGAGCAGCTCCATCAGCCGCGGTTCCGCGGCCAGCGCGTCGGTCCGCCGGTGCGCCCGCTCAAGATCCTCAGCCGCGCGCACCAGGCGGTCCTGAGTGGACCCGGCGAGCTGATGCGCCTCGTTGACCGAGCGCTGCGCCGCTTGCAGATCCTCGCCGACCCGGTCGAGTTCCTGTTCCCGGCGAACGGATTCCGCCGCCGCGGCCTCGGCTTCCGCCCGTGCAGACCGCGCCGCTTCCGCGACATCCGCACCGGACGGCAACAGTCCACTGCGGACGGACTCCGCGATTTCCTCGCGCAGCTCAGCGATCCGCGACGACAGCCCGCGCGCCTCAGCTCGACGTCCAGCAGCCAGATTCGCCGCCTCGTCGCGGTCGGTCTGCGCCTTCTCGGCTTCGGCACGCAATGCGTCCGCGTGCGCCTCGGCTTTGTCCGCCTGGCGCTGCGCGTCACGCGCCAGCGAAAGCAAACCACGCCCCAGCGCGACGGCCGCCGCATCTCGCGCGGCCAGCGCCGGCTTCGCCTTTTCCTCGCGGTTTCCGACCAGCTCGCGCAGGTCTTTCGCCTTGCGCGCGGCGTTCAACCGGTTCAGCACGGTCGCGGTTTCGCGCCACGCTTCCGCTTGCGTCTTCGCTTCGGCCAGCTCGCCGTCCACGCGCTCGCGTTCGATCTGCGCTTCTTCCAGGCGCAGCACCGCGACCAGCCGACGCAGCTCGGTGACGCCCGCGGTCAGCCGCCGATGGTCGCCCTCGGCGAGCTTTTCGGCGGTCCGCACCTCTTCGACGTGCTCCTCCAGCCCGGACAGCCGCGCGTTCTCCAGCTCGTTGCGCGCGTGGATCCGCCCGGCCAGCTCGCTGAGGTCCTCCCGCGCCGATTCGGCGATCCGCCGGGACGCCGCGGCCACGCCTTCCTCCTCGGCCAGCGGCCCGAGCAGTTCCAGCGCGCCCTCGACGAACTCCTTCTCCGCCATCAGATCGCCGCGTTGCGCGAGGTTGTTCGCGTACGTCGACACGACCTCGGCGAGGTCCTTCGGCTCGTCCTCGGACAGCACCGCGCGCAGCAGGAACTCCACGAACGCCTCGTCGGTGGAGAACTGGAACGCGTCCGCCGCCTCGCCCTCGCCCGCGTTCATCGCGCGCTGGTAGCGGAACAGCTCGGTGTCCAGGCCGAGCTGGTCGAGCCGCCCGGTCCACTCGTGGTGGCGGCGCGTCCAGAACAGCTCCAGCTCCGGTTCGGCCATCGCCGCACCGGCGATCCGGTCGTGGAAGCCGGACATGGTGAGCAGGCGGCCGTCTTCGGTCAGCGGCAGCGAATCGAGGCCGACCTCGGCGGTCGGGCGGAAGCAGTACCAGGAGTCGACCAGGTTCTCCGAGTCCGCGGACGTCACGTGCCCGCGCCACTCCGACACCTTGCCGGTGATCACCCGCTGCCCGGTCTCGACGTGCAGCCACTCCAGCACCACGTGCGCGACGTCCTTGGCCGTCACGAACTTCTCCAGCACCTTCGTGCTCGTGGTGCCGACGACCTGGCGCCGCCCGGGCAGCATCACCGAGAAGATCAGCTTGATCAGCACCGATTTGCCGCCGCCGTTCTCCAGGAACAGCACGCTGGCCGGCGACGGGCGGCGCACCGGGCCGCCGGCGTGGATGCCCGCGGAGAACAGCGCGTCCTGCTTCGGCGCGGTGATCGTGGCCCCGACGCCGCTGAAGTCCAGCACCACGTCCTGGTACCGGGCGCCCGCCGGGCCCACCGAATGCAGGCGGACCCGCGAAAGCTCGTACATCCGTTTCCCCTCTACCGCGCCTGATCCGCCCGCTGGTCCGTGAAGGGAACCTTCACGGACTCTGATTCCCCCACGGACCTTGATTCCCTCACTGCAGCGTGTCCGAGGCGGTCGCGCGCAGCGTGCCCCCAGCACCGGCGACCGCGACGACGTCGAGCGCGAGCAGGTCGTCGAACGCGGCGTCCGCGGCCAGCTCGCGCACCTGGATCTGATATCGCGGCGTCGTGCGGTAAGTGCCGCCCTGCTCGTCGCTCACCTGCACCAAAAAGCCTTGATCAGCAAGGAACCGCAGCGCCCGCGACACCATGCCGCGCGTGGTGTCGGCCGCCATCCGGCCGTCCTTCGTCGCCGCTGCGGCTGGACGGCGGGCGTACGCGCGCCATGCCTGCTCCAGCTCCGGCGCGTCCGCGAGCGGGTCGTTGTTCGCCTCGGCCAGCTGCGCCCGCTCGTCGAGCACACGCGCCGCTTCGCGGACCATCGCGTCGACCTGCTCGACGCTCACGCGGCCGATGTAGGTGTCGTTGGCCAGGTCGTCCGGCCGCGGGTAGCCGAGCGCGGCCGTCGCGAGGTGGATCAGGCCGTGCAGCACCTTTTCC
Organism: Amycolatopsis sp. NPDC054798; assembly: GCF_053611505.1. Taxonomy (NCBI): domain Bacteria; kingdom Bacillati; phylum Actinomycetota; class Actinomycetes; order Pseudonocardiales; family Pseudonocardiaceae; genus Amycolatopsis; species Amycolatopsis sp. NPDC054798. The sequence goes on from NZ_JBSHAM010000045.1 coordinate 49,630, forward strand.
GTCTCGCGCCGCTCGCGGATTTTGGCCTGCCGCGCGTAGCTGTCCATCTTGATCTCGAAGACGGACTCGTCGGTCGCCGCGAGCACGCAGCCGGCCTGCTGCGTCACCTCCAGCACCATCAGCCCGAGCCCGGACGCGACCGCGTGGGTGAGCGCCTTGAACGCGTTGTCCTCGCCGTAACGGCGCACCAGCTCGCCGTACACGACGTCGCGGGCGGGCAGCTGCTTCGGGCGCATCCCGAACGCGACGAGGCGCGCGGCGGCCTCGGCGTCGACGCTCGTGTGCGTCACCGGCATCAGGCGACCTCCTCGGTCTCGTCGTGACCTGCCGCAAAGCGCCCCAATGTGGCATTCGGTGCGTCAGACGCACCCAATGTGGCATTCGGTGCGTGGGATGCACCCAATGCCACATTGGGGCGGTTTGGTCGCCTCGGGGAAACAAGCATCAGGCGACCTCCTCGGTCTCGTCGTCCGCTCGTTCGACCTCCGCGGTGGACAGCAGCAGATCTGCCCCGCCGAAATCCGGGTCGTCGAGCAGGGTGCCGTCGTCGACGGCGAGCAGCACGTGGCGTTCCCCCTGCCGGCGCGCCGCGCCGACCTCGGGACTGTAAGCGTGCAGCGCACGCAGCGCGACCAGAGACGCCAGGTTCGGCTGCCCGGAGCGGCGCGCGTCCTCCAGCAGCCCGGACAGCCGGCGCGGCACGTCGGGCAGGTCGAGCAGTTCGTCGGCGAGACGCCACACGTCGTCGCCGAAGCGGTCGGTCACCTCGGCGGGCACCAGCTCCGGCTCCGGCACCTCGCCGACCAGCTGGTCGCGTTCCGGGGCGGGCCGCAGCAGCAGCGACACCAGCGAGGACAGCGACGGCACGACCGGCGTCGTGATGCCGGCGACGGCGTGGAAGAAGTGCTCGGCGGGCGCGGTGGCGTCGGCGAGCGGCAGCCCGAGCGTCGGCATCAGGAGCTGGCCGAACAGGTCGATCGTCGCCCGCTGCGGCGGTCCGGAGAACTGCTGGCGGTCCTGTTCGGCGCGGAAGACCGCACCGGCGTCGGCCAGCCGCGACTGGAGCCGGGTGTGCCGCCGGATGCAGTCGGCGACGATGTCGACCAGCTCGGCCGCGCGGCGCTTGTGGTCGGCGTCCTCCGACTCGTCCCGCGCGGTGGTGATGTTCTTCAGGATCGCGTTCTCCGCGCGGAAGCGGGACTCGATGTGCCCGAGCGCCGATTCGATCAGCTCCGGCACCTCGCTCTCCCAGTCGACCGCGCGCACGTCGCGGCGAGTGGCGTCGAGCTTCGCGCGCAGCGTCTCGCCGTACTGCACCGTGCGGTAGCGGGCCTGCTCCGCGGCGAGCTTCGCGTCGGCGAGGCGGCCGCGGTTGATCAGGTTCTCCAGCTTCACCTCGGCCGCGATCTGCGCCGACTCGACGTCGGTGTCCAGCGCGCCGACCAGCACGTTGATCGCCTCGTCGGTCGCGCGCAGATAGACCTCGCCGTCCGGGGCGGCCAGCTCGACCAGGAGCTTGAAGTCGAACTGGCGGCGCTGGTAGCCGCCGGGGCCGAGCGAGCCGTACACGCGCCGGAAGCCGCGGTCGGTGGTGCCGACGTTGATCAGGTTGTCCAGCACCCATTTGGCGACGCGCACGTGCTCGTCCGGCATCCGCGAGGGCGCCTGCAGCGAGATGAACGGCAGCAGCCGGTCGATCACCTGGTCGTGCCCGGCCCCGGTGTCGAAGTCCATCGCGATGGTGACCTGGTCGATCGTGTGCAGCGCGATCTCGGCCATCTGGTAGACCGTGGCGTCGGCCCAGTCGAGCTTCGCCTTGCGCGCGTCGAGGTCGTGCAACGGCGCGGTGCAGGCGAGCGCCTTCAGCCGGCGGGTCAGCCCCTCGTCGGCGAGCCCCGCGGCGCCCATCTCGTCGTATCGCACAGCAGGTCAGGCTAGTCGGCCTGCCCGAGCGCCCGCACACGCGGACGGCTAGCGTGGCGGGCATGCGGGAGATGACCAGGGCGGAGTGGTGGAAGTTCGCGAGCGAGGGCACGCGGACCGGGATGCTGGGGATCGTGCGGGCCAACGGGGCCCCGGTCGTCACGCCGGTGTGGTTCCTGCTGAACGAGGGGCCCCGCGGCGACGAACTGATCTTCACCACCGGCACCGACACGCTCAAAGGCAAGGCCCTGCGCCGCGACGCGCGGATCTCGCTCGCGGTGGACGACCAGCGGCCGCCGTTCTCGTACGTCCAGTTCACCGCCGAGGCGGAACTGCACCACGACCTCGGCGAAATGCTGGAGTGGGCGACCCGGCTCGGCGCGCGGTACATGGGCGAGGAGAACGGCCCGGCCTACGGCGAGCGCAACGCCGTCCCCGAAGAATCCCTCGTCCGGGCGAGGATCACGAAGGTGATCGCGCGGGCGGACATCGCCGGCTTCTGAGCCCGGTTCCTTTTAGGCATTACGCTCCGCGGCGCCCGCTGCGGAGCGTAATGCCGCGATCGCCCTATTGACACCGCACCTGCCGAGGGTGTGTGATCTGTCCCGATAAATAGGAAACTTTCCTAACGAAGACCTCGCTGGACAACGAACACCTCCCCGCCGCCGCCCCGATCCCCCTCACGCAGGAGGCCCCCGTGGCACGACGCTCGACGTTGAGCGCGCTGTTCGCCGGTACCGCGGCGACCGCGCTCGGCTGCGCACTGCTGACCCCCGTGACCGCGACCGCGGCGACCGGGGATTACGAGTCCGAGGACGCGACGCTTTCCCAGGCCAAGATCGCCACGAACCATTCCGGCTACTCCGGCAAGGGATTCGTGGACTTCGAAAACCTCGTCGGCAGCTACGCCGACTACTCCGTCAACGCGGCCCAAGCTGGGACGCACACGCTGACTTTCCGCTATGCCAACGGAACCGCCGACGACCGGCCGATGAAGCTCGTCGTCGACGGCGGCGACAAGGGCACGGTTTCCTTCCCCAGCACGGGTTCCTGGACGACGTGGAAGACCGTCACCGCGACCGTCCAGCTCACCGCGGGCGTCAACCACGTGCGCACCGTTTCGGCGTCCGCGAACGGCGGGCCCAACACGGACAAGATCACCGACAGCTTCTCCGCCCCGGCCGACAACGAACCGCCGACGCCGCCGAAGAACTTCCAGGCGTCCAACATCCGGCCCACCGCGGCCGATTTCCGCTGGGACCCGGCCACGGACAACGTCGGCGTCACGCGGTACGAGATCAACCGCGGCGGCAACACGCTGAAGGTCGTGGACGGCAAGACCACCTCGGCGACCGTCGACCAGCTGACGCCGAACACGTCGTACGACATCTCGGTGATCGCCTACGACGCGGCGGGCAACCCGTCCCAGCCGAGCAACGTCGTCGGCGTGAAAACCCCGCCCAGCGACGACAAAACCCCGCCGAGCGTGCCCGGTTCGCTGAAGACCACCGGCAGCACCTCGGACAGCATTTCGTTGTCCTGGAAGGCTTCCACCGACGACAGCGGCTCCATCGCGGGCTACGACGTCTACCAGGGCAACGACGTCGTCTCGACCACCACGCAGACTTCGGCGACGGTCACCGACCTCAAGCCGAACACGTCCTACACCTTCACCGTGAAAGCGCGTGACCCCAACGGCAACGCCTCCGCGGCGAGCAACGCGGTCACCGCGAAAACCACCAGCAACACCGGGGCCGGCGGCGGAATTCCGTCGTACGACAAGGACATCACGAAGGTCGACCTCGGCTGGTCGGTCGGTTTCCTGCCGAACGGCAACGCTCTGGTGACCGAACGGGACCGGTTCGAACTGCTGCAGATCACGCCGGACGGCAAGAAGAAAACGCTCGGCAAGATCCCCGGCGTGGTCACCACGAACGGCGAGGGCGGGCTGCTCGGGCTGGCGATCTCGCCGCAGTGGAACACCGACCACGCGGTGTACCTGTACCACACGTCGTCCAGCGACAACCGGATCGTGAAGGTCACCTACGACGGCACCACGCTGTCGAAGACGACCACGCCGGTGCTGACCGGGATGTCGAAGAACCAGTACCACAACGGCGGCCGGATCGCGTTCGGCCCGGACGGCAAGCTGTACGCCACCGTCGGCGACGCGAAGCTCAAGGCCAACGCGCAGAACAAGAGTTCGCTCAACGGCAAGATCCTGCGGCTCAACCCGGACGGTTCCGCGCCGAGCGACAACCCGTTCTACGCCACCGGCGGCAACGCCCGGTACGTCTGGAGCTACGGGCACCGCAATCCGCAGGGCCTCGCCTGGGATTCGCGCGGACAGCTGTGGTCGTCGGAATTCGGCGACAGCAGCCAGGACGAGCTGAACCTGATCCAGAAGGGCGGCAACTACGGCTGGTCGGCGTGCGAAGGCACGATCGGCGACTGCAAGGGGACCATCGCGCCGAAGAAGACCTGGCCGACCTCGCAGGCCGGACCGTCGGGCATCGAGATCGTGAACGACTGGATCTACATCGCGGCGGTGACCGGCAAGCAGCTGTTCGTGGCGCAGCTCAAGGGCGACAGCGTCGGCGACGTGTCCGCGGTGTTCTCCGGCCGCTGGGGCCGGCTGCGCTCGGTGACCAAGACGCCGGACGGGCACCTGTGGGTGACCTCGACGAACAACGACAAGCTCGGCGGCACGCCGGACACCATCGACAACGTGGTGGTGCAGCTGAAGTTCCCCGGCGCGGCGTTCGCCGGATAAGCCGCGGCAGGGGTGACCGGAGCGGCGCCGGTCACCCCTGCCGCACCTTTTAGTGCCCGGCTTACTGCCCGGCGACCAGCTCGTAACAGCGGATGCGCGCCTTCGCGTCGAAGACCGGCACCGTGACCATGATTTCGTCCGCGCCGGTCTGCTTCGCCAGCTCCGCGAGCCGCGCCCGGACCTGCTCCGGCTCGCCATACGCCTGGGCGGCCCGGAAGTGTTCGAGCTGCGGAATCATCTCCGGTGCGAACTCGTACCCGGCGGCCTCCTCCGGCGTGAGCATCGGCTGATCTCCCCCGCCGCCGGTCAGCAGGTGGGATTTGAGCACGTTCATCGGCCCGGACAGGTACTCGGCCTCAGCCTCGGTGTCCGCGCAGATCGTCTCGACGCACAACAGCACGTACGGTTTCGAACGCCATTTCGAGGGCTGGAACTTCTCCCGGTAGCGCTCCAGCGAGGGCGCGGTGTTGTCCGGCCGGATGTGATGCGCGAACGCGATCGGCAACCCGCGCTCGGCGGCGACCTCCGCGCCCACCGGGCTGGAGCTGAGCAGCCACGGCTCCGGCACGGTCACTCCGCCCGGAAGCACCTTTTCGCTGCCGAGGTAGCCGAGAAGCTCGTCGACGTCGGCGTGATAGTCGGCTTCTCCCGCCGGTTCGGCCCCCCGGCGCAGCGCGCGGATGATGTCCGGATCGAGCGCGCCCGGCCCGCGTCCCACACCGAGATCGACCCGCCCGCCGTTGAGCGCGGACAGCGTCCCGAACTGCTCAGCCAACGCGAACGGCGCGTGATTCGGCGCGAGGACGCCGCCGGACCCGACGCGCACCCGGGACGTCACCGCGCCCGCGTGCGCCGCGAGCACCTGCGGGGACGCGCTGGCGATGGCCGGGGACCCGTGATGCTCGGCGAACCAGAGACGGTGATAGCCGAGGTCGTCGAGCCGCCGCGCGACGGCGGAAAGCGGTTCGAGCGCCGCGGTGGCCGACTGCCCGGCTTCGACCAGCGCGAGTTCAAGTGCGGAAAGCGGCAGATCGATCATGCCCCCTACGGTAGCGAACCCGGGGGTGTGGCGGCGGTGATTTGTCCACTGTGGACGAGGTCTTGACGGGAGTGGGGTGAGGGCCGGGGTGGCGGGGATTCTCTGGCGGCGCACCCGCCCAAGCCCGCGGCTGAGGCCTTGGCGGGCACTTCTCCCCCGCCCAGCCTCCGCGACTGGCCCAGGCGGGCCGCTGAGCAGCAGCACTCCGACCGGCTGGCAACCTGGACCGTTGTGAGAGTTTTTTCCGGTTAGAACCGGGATGGACACTCACAAGACGCGCACCCGCACTAAACCAGCGCTTCCCCGCACAAACCCGCTACTCGCCTTGGCGGCCCCCGGCCCCGCGCAGGCCGCCCGGGCCCCGCTCTCCCCAGGCACGGCACCGCAGCCGGGCTCGGCTGGCCCCGCTCTCCCCAGGCACGCCACCACAACCGGACTCGACAAGCCCCGCGCTCCCGAACACGCCACCACAACCGGGCTCGGCAGACCACCCCTCCCCCGCGACCGGCGCCGCAGCGGCTAACCGGTCCCTCGCCGAGGCCCGTCAGACAACCGCGTCAGGCCTCTTCTTCCAGCATTTCCGGCGTCACCGCTGATTCGGTGTCCGGGATGCTCAGCTCCTTCGCCCGCTTGTCCGCCATCGCCAGCAGCCGCCGGATCCGGCCCGCTACCGCGTCCTTCGTCATCTGCGGGTCGGACAGCTGGCCCAGTTCCTCGAGCGACGCCTGGCGGTTCGACAAGCGCAGGCGGCCCGCGGCGAGCAGGTGGTCCGGGGCGGTGTCGCCCAGGATCTCCAGTGCGCGCTCGACCCGGGCGGCGGCCGCGACGGCGGCGCGGGCCGAGCGGCGCAGGTTCGCGTCGTCGAAGTTGGCGAGGCGGTTGGCGGTCGCGCGGACCTCCCGGCGCATCCGCCGCTCTTCCCACTGCAGCACGCTAGTGTGCGCGCCGAGGCGGGTCAGCAGGGCTCCGATGGCGTCACCGTCGCGGACCACGACCCGGTCCGCGCCCCGCACCTCGCGGGACTTCGCCTGGATGCCCATCCGGCGGGCGGCGCCGACCAGCGCCAAGGCTGCTTCCGGACCAGGGCAGGTGACTTCCAGGGACGACGAACGGCCCGGTTCGGTCAGCGAGCCGTGCGCCAGGAACGCACCGCGCCAGGCCGCTTCGGCGTCGGCCACCCCGCCGGACACCACGGCGGCGGGCAGGCCGCGCACGGGGCGGCCGCGCTGGTCGATCAAGCCGGTTTGCCGCGCCAGGCCCTCGCCGTCCTTCACCACGCGCACGACGTACCGCGTCCCCTTGCGCAGGCCGCCGCTCGCGGTGATCACGTGCACGTCCGAATGGTGTCCGTACAGCTCGTGGATCTCCTTGCGCAGCCGCCGCGCGACCGAACCCGTGTCCAGCTCCGCCTCGACCACCACCCGGCCGGCCACGATGTGCAGCCCGCCCGCGAAGCGAAGCAGCGACGCGACCTCCGCCCGGCGCGGCCCGATCTTCGTGATCTCGAGCCGGCTCAGTTCGTCCTTCACCGCGGCGGTCATCGCCATGTACTGCCCCTCCTGCCTTTCGCTGCGCGCCCGCCGTCACCCACAGTGCTCCCCGCCGAGGCCGAGTGCCTCTCGCACGCACTGGGCGAGCGCACCAGGATCATGCCGTCCCACCACGTTCGGGTCGGCCACCGCCCCCAGGCAGGCCCTCGCTCCGAGGCGTTCGGCCGCCCGGCGCAGGCTTGCCGGGTCAGGGACGGAATCACGGTCCGCGACGACGGCGTCGACCCGCAGCGCGGGCGCGTGCTCGAAGAGTACGTCCAGATGCCGCTCCGGGGAGAATCCGCCGGTTTCCCCCGGTTGGGGGACCAAATTCAGCACGACGACCTTCGTCGCCGTCGTGCGCACGAGCGCGTCGTGCAGATCCGGGACCAGCAGATGCGGCAGCACGCTGGTGAACCAGGACCCGGGGCCGAGGAACACGACGTCCGCCTCCAGCACCGCCTCGATCGCCTCCGCGCAGCCGCGCGGCGGGCGTTCCTGGCGGCCGGCCGGGTGCAGCGTGATGCGATGCACCTGGCCGGGCGTGCTGGCGACCGCGACCTGGCCGCGGATGCGCCGGATCGCGTCCGGGTCCTCGCTGTCCAGTCCGCTGACCTCGCCCTCGATCTCCAGCGGCTCCGGCGACATCGGCAGCACCCGGCCGGAGATGCCCATCAGCCTGCTCGCCTCGTCGAGCGCGGCCACCGGATCGCCGAGCACCTCGAACAGCCCGGCGAGCAGCAGGTTGCCGACGGCGTGCCCGGCGAGCGCGCCGTCGCCGCCGAAGCGGTGCTGGAACACCTCCGCCCACAGCCGCCCGCCGTCCTCCGCGGCGAACGCGGCGAACGCCTGGCGCAGGTCGCCCGGCGGCAGCAGCCCCAGTTCCCGGCGCAGCCTGCCGGACGACCCTCCGTCGTCGGCCACCGTGACCACTGCCGTGACGGCGCGGGTGATCCGCCGGAGCGCGGTCAGCGTCGCGTGAAGCCCGTGTCCTCCGCCCAGCGCCACCGCGCGCACGTCACTCCCGGCCAAGATCCCGGTGCACCACCTTTACTGCCATGCCGTCCTCATTGGACAGTCGCTGGGCGAGTTCCTCGGAGATCGCGACGCTGCGGTGCTTGCCGCCGGTGCAGCCCACCGCGAGCGTCAGGTACCGCTTGCCCTCGCGCTTGTAGCCGGCGCCGATGAGCCGCAGCAGCTGGTGGTAGCGGTCGAGGAATTCCTCGGCGCCTTCCTGCGACAGCACGTAGTTGCGCACCTCGCCGTCGAGGCCGGTGTGCTCGCGCAGCTCCGGGATCCAGAACGGGTTCGGCAGGAACCGCACGTCCATCACCAGGTCGGCGTCCATCGGCAAACCGTACTTGTAGCCGAAGGACAGCACGGTGACGCGGGTCTGCGTGCTGGCCTCCGAACCGAACGCGTCCTCGATTTTCGCGCGCAGGTCGTGCACCGACAGCGCGGACGTGTCGAGCACCAGGTCGGCTTCCTCGCGCAGCGGCGAAAGCAGCTTGCGCTCGGCGGTGATGCCGTCGGCGAGCCTGCCGTCGCCCTGCATCGGATGGCCGCGACGGACCGATTCGAAGCGGCGCACCAGCACCGCGTCGGTGGCCTCCAGGAACAGCACGCGCGGCTTGTAGCCGCGCGCGTCCAGATCCTTGATCACCGAGGCCAGGTCGTCGGTGAAGGCGCGCGAGCGCACGTCCATCACCACCGCCACCTTCGTGATCGCCCCCCGCGCCTGCGCACCGAGCTCGACCATGGTGGCGATCAGCTCCGGCGGCAGGTTGTCGACCACGAACCAGCCGAGGTCCTCCAGGCATTTGGCCGCCGTGGAACGGCCCGCGCCGGACAGGCCGGACACGACCGCGACCTCCATCCCGCTGCCCCGTTGTTCCTTTTCCGCACTCACGTGTGCTTCCTTCCCGATCACGACCCCTGGTCCCCTCCCGGTACTGCTTGCGGTGCGGCGCCGGTCTCCCCGGCCAGTGCCGCCACCACGGCCTCGGCAGTGCGCCTGCCGAAACCGGGAACCGCTTCGATTTCCTCGACCCGGGCCTGCTTGAGCTTCTTCACCGAGCCGAAGTGCTTGATCAGCGCGGTGCGCCGAGCCTGCCCGAGTCCGGGCACACTGTCCAATTCGGACGCCTGCATGCGCTTGGCGCGCTTTTCGCGGTGGTAGCGAATGGCGAACCGGTGCGCCTCGTCGCGAAGCCGCTGCAGCAGATACAGCGCGTCGGACGTGCGCGGCAGGATCATCGGATCCGGTTCCCCTGGCAACCACACCTCTTCGAGCCGCTTCGCGAGCCCGACGACGGCGATGTCGGTGATGCCCAGTTCGGCGAGCACGTCCGCGGCCGCGGTGGCCTGCGGGCCCGCGCCGTCGACCACCAGCAGGTTCGGCGGATAGGCGAACTTGCGCGGGCGGCCGGTCTCCGGATCGATCCCGGCGCGCACCGGCTGGACCGCCTCGTCCCCGGCGTCCTCGGCGGTTTCCGAAGCGGTTTCCGTTGTCCCCGCGGTGTTTTCCGCGTTTTCGGCCGTTTCCTTGAGATAGCGGTGGAATCGCCGCCGCACGACCTCGGCGATGGACGCGACGTCGCCCTCGGTCGCCGCCTCGCGCAACGCGAACTTGCGGTACTCGGACTTGCGCGGCAGCCCGTCCTCGAACACCACCAGCGACGCCACGACGTCGCTGCCCTGGATGTGGCTGATGTCGATGCATTCGATGCGCAGCGGCGCACTGTCGAGCGCGAGGTAGTCCTGGAGTTCCTGCAGCGCCGCGGACCGCGCGGTGAGATCGCCCGCGCGGCGCAGTTTGTGCTGGGTGAACGCCTCCTTGGCGTTGCGCTCCACCGTTTCCGCGAGCGCCTTCTTGTCTCCGCGCTGTGCGACCCGCAGCCGCACCCGCGAGCCGCGCAGGCCGGACAACCATTCCGCGACCGCCTCGGCGTCCGCAGGCAGCTCCGGCACCAGCACCTCGCGCGGGACGACCGGGCCGGTCTCGACGTCGTCGCGGCCCACGCGGTCGGACTCCTCGCCGTAGAACTGGGTGAGGAAGTGGTCGACCAATGCCGGGACGTCCATTTCCTCGGCCTTGTCGATCACCCAGCCCCGCTGCCCGCGCACGCGCCCGCCGCGCACGTGGAACACCTGGACGGCGGCCTCGAGTTCGTCGTGCGCGAAGGCGACGACATCCGCGTCCGTGCCGTCGCCGAACACCACGGCCTGCTTCTCCATCGCACGACGCAACGCGCCCAGGTCGTCCCGCAGCCGCGCGGCGCGCTCGAACTCCAGCTCCTCGGAGGCCTGGGCCATCTCGCGTTCGAGCCGCTTCACCATCGCGTCCGTGCGGCCGGCCAGGAAGTCGCAGAAGTCCTCCACGATCGCCCGGTGCTCGTCCGCGGACACCCGGCCCACGCACGGGGCCGAGCATTTGTCGATGTAGCCGAGCAGGCACGGCCGCCCGATCTGCCCGTGCCTGCGGAAGACGCCTGCGGAGCAGGTGCGGGCCGGGAAAACGCGCAGCAGAAGATCGAGTGTTTCGCGGATCGCCCACGCGTGGGAGTACGGCCCGAAGTAGCGGACGCCCTTCTTGCGCGCGCCGCGGTAGACGTGCAGCCGGGGGAATTCCTCGTTCAGCGTGACGGCGAGGACCGGGTAGCTCTTGTCGTCGCGGTAGCGGACGTTGAACCGGGGGTCGAACTCCTTGATCCAGTTGTACTCCAGCTGGAGCGCCTCGACCTCGGTGCCGACGACGGTCCACTCGACGCTCGCCGCGGTGGTGACCATCTGCCGCGTGCGCGGATGCAGGCCGGACAGGTCGGCGAAGTACGAGTTGAGCCTGCTGCGCAGGCTCTTCGCTTTGCCCACGTAGATGACTCGCTTGGCGTCGTCGCGGAACTTGTACACGCCAGGCGAGTCCGGGATGCTCCCCGGCTGAGGTCGGTAGGTGGTCGGATCAGCCACGTGCCCACTGTATGGCGAGGGTCCGACAGTTTCCGTGAGACCCCTTGCGTGAGGCGGGAGAAGACGGCTGCTTCCGGCTCTCAGGAGGGCTGCTCCGCCGAATCCAGCAGGTACCGCGGCAGTTTGCTGCTCGCGGCCAGCACTTCGACGCCCAGCAGACGCCCGTCGTCGCCGAAGTCGAGGTTGATCATCCCGCCGACCGCGACCGGGTCGCAGGGGTACATGTGCGCCGACCTCGTGGCATCGGAATCGCCTGGGGCCACGAAATAGATGTAGGCCGCATCGGCCGCCCGGTCGTAGGTGACTCTGACCTCCGTCACTGCTTCTCCCCGCCTTCGCCGCGCGAAATTGCCCTGCCGTACCGTAGTTTCGCCGACCCGCCGAGCGATCAGGGAGCAGCCATGACCGTCCGCGTCGCCACCTGGAACGTGAACTCCATCGTTCCCCGGCTGCCCCGCGTGCTCGACTGGCTCGACAACACCGCGCCGGACGTCCTGTGCCTGCAGGAACTCAAGAACACCACCGAAGCCTTCCCCGCCGACGAGATCGTCGCGCGCGGATACGAGGTCGCCGCGTACGGGCTGGGGCGGTGGAACGGCGTCGCGATCCTCTCCAAGATCGGGCTCGACGACGTGGCGCGCGGGCTACCGGGCGAACCGGGTTTCGACGGACAGGCCGAAGCGCGTGCGATCGGCGCGACGTGCGGCGGGATCCGCCTCTGGTCGGTGTATGTGCCGAACGGGCGCGAGCCGGAAAACCCGCACTACGCCTATAAACTCGAGTGGTTCGAGAAGCTCGGCGATCTGGTCGGCGAAGAACTCCAGCACGCGCGCCCGTTCGCGGTGCTCGGCGATTTCAACGTCGCGCCCACGGACGAAGACGTCTGGGACATCTCGCTGTTCGCCGAGTCCACGCACGTCACCGAGCCCGAACGGGCGGCGCTGAAGAAGCTCCGCGACGCCGGGTTGTCCGACGTTTTCCCGCGTCCGCTGAAGTACGACCACCCGTTCACGTACTGGGACTACCGCGCCGGAAACTTCCCCAACAACAGGGGAATGCGCATCGACCTCGTCTACGGGAACGAGGTTTTCGCCAAGGCGGTCACCGATTCCTACGTGGACCGCGAAGCCCGCAAAGGCAAGGGACCGTCCGATCACGCGCCGATCGTCGTGGATCTGGAGCTGTAAGAACTCAGCCCTCGGTGGCGGTTCGGTGCAGCTTCCGCAGCGCGCGCACGGCCGTCACCGCGCGTTCCCGGTCCACGGCTTGCACGGCCATCACCGAGAAGTACTCGTCGTCGGGCAGTTCCAGCCGGGCCCACGAGGCACCGTCCGGGAAGCTGATCGACAGCACCTGGTCCCAGGTGAACACCCGCCGCGCCAGCACGTTGCGGACCTCGATGCCGGTGGCGTCCGCGCGGACCCGGGCATTGCCGAACAGCATCGTGCCCGCCGACAGCGCCACGCCGATGCCGATCATCGCGACCTGGTCCGACACCTCGAACACGACACCGGTCTGCGTGCTGCGCAGCAGGACCGCGACCACCACGAACACCGCGAGCAGCGCCACCGCCAGCACGCTGCACATGATCAGCGCCCGGCGCGGCCGGATCACGAGGGCGGTCTGCTGCTCGGTCATCACGCTCACACGAATCCCCGCTCGGTCCACGGTTTGCCCAGACTCCGCAGCACGTGCGCGGTGTCGAGCGCCGCCACGGCCGCTTCGTAGCCCTTGTCCTCCACGGAACCGGGCATGCCGGAGCGGTCCAGCGCCTGCTGTTCGGTGTCGCAGGTCAGCACGCCGTTGCCGACCGGCGTGCTCTCGTCGAGCGCGACCCGGGTGAGGCCGGCGGTGACCGCGTCGCACACGTACTCGAAGTGCGGGGTGCCGCCGCGGATCACGACGCCCAGCGCGACGACCGCGTCGTGGTTGCGCGCCAGCGCCTGCGCCGCGACCGGAAGCTCCACCGCGCCCGCCACGCGGACGACCGTGGGCTCTTCCTCCAGCTCGGCGTCCTTCGCCGCGGCGAGCGCGCGCTCCAGCAGCACGTCGGTGATCTTCGCGTTCCACCGCGTCGCGACGACCGCCAGCCGCAGAGACTTGCAGTCGCGCAGGTCGAGCGCGGCTTCCGGCCGCCCCTCGCCGCTCATCGCGTGGTGTCCTCCTCGGTGCCCGGGTCGGTCGCCCCGACCTGGTCGTAGTGCTCGAGCTGGCTGAGGTCGTGCCCCATCCGGTCGCGCTTGGTGCGCAGGTACCGCAGGTTTTCCGGGTTCGGCGAGATCGGCAAAGCCTCGCGGCCGGTGACGCGCAGGCCGTAGCCCTCGAGACCGACCCGCTTCGCCGGATTGTTCGTGAGCAGCCGCATCGACCGGACGCCGAGGTCGCACAGGATCTGCGCGCCGGTGCCGTAGTCGCGCGCGTCCGCCGGGACGCCCAGCGCCAGGTTCGCGTCGACGGTGTCCGCGCCCGCGTCCTGCAGCTGGTACGCCTGCAGCTTGTGCAGCAGGCCGATGCCGCGGCCTTCGTGCCCGCGGATGTACAGCACGACCCCGCGGCCCTCGTCGGCCACCTTCTGCAGCGCGGCGTCGAGCTGCGGGCCGCAGTCGCAGCGCAGCGAGCCGAAGACGTCGCCGGTGAGGCATTCGGAGTGCACCCGGACCAGGATGTCCTCGCCGTCGCCGATCTCGCCGTACACGAAGGCGACGTGCTCGATCCCGTCGAGCAGGCTGTCGTACCCGACCGCGCGGAACGTGCCCGCGGCCAGCGGGATCCGCGCCTCGGCGACGCGCTCGACCTGCTTCTCGGTGCGCCTGCGGTAGGCGATCAGGTCCGCGATCGAGATGATCTTCAGGTCGTGGTCGGCGGCGAACACTTCCAGCTCGTCGCGCCGGGCCATGTCGCCCTCGTCCTTCTGCGACACGATCTCGCAGAGCACGCCCGCCGGGTGCAGCCCGGCCAGCCGGGCGAGGTCGACCGACGCCTCGGTGTGCCCGGGACGGCGCAGCACGCCGCCTTCCTTGGCACGCAACGGCACCACGTGCCCGGGGCGGCGGAAGTCCTTCGCGGTGGCTTCGGGGTCGGCCAGCAGGCGGGTGGTGTGCGCGCGGTCGGCGGCGGAAATGCCGGTCGTGATGCCCTCGGCCGCGTCGACCGTGACGCTGTACGCGGTGCCGCGCTGGTCCTGGTTCGTGTGGTACATCGGCGGCAGGTCGAGCCGGTCCGCCTCGGACTCGGTCAGCGCAACGCACACGTAGCCCGAGGTGTAGCGCACCATGAACGCGAGCAGTTCCGGCGTCGCCTTCTCGGCGGCGAAGATGAGGTCGCCCTCGTTCTCGCGGTCCTCGTCGTCGACGACGACCACCGCGCGCCCGGCGGCGATGTCCGCGATCGCGGCCTCGATGGCGTCCACGTCGACCGCCGCGCCTGCTCCGCACGGGGTCCATCCGGTCTGCGGCTCGGCCGCCTTCGTCTCGCTCACGGGTGCTCCTTCGCTGCCGCCGCCGGGTGGATGTCACACATTGTGCGCGTTCGCCGCCACGTGTGGCGCAGTGAGCTTCTCCACGTACTTCGCGACGACGTCCACTTCGAGGTTGACGAGGTCGCCTTCTTCACGCCTGCCGAGCGTCGTCACCTCGAGCGTGGTGGGGATCAGCGCGACCGAAAACCGGTCCTCGGAGATGCTCGCGACGGTGAGCGAAACGCCGTCCACCGCGATCGAGCCCTTCTCCACGACGTACCGCGACAAGGCCGGGGGCAGGGAGAACGTGGTCACGCCGCGCTCGTCGCGCGAGATGAAGACGCCGGTGCCGTCGACGTGGCCCTGCATGATGTGCCCGCCGAGCCGCCCGCCCGCCGGGGTCGCGCGTTCGAGGTTCACCGCGTCGCCGACGGCCACCTTCGCGAGGCTCGAACGCTGGAGTGTTTCGTTCACCACATCGACGGTGAACTCGCCGCCGGAGACCGTGACGACGGTCAGGCAGACGCCGCTGACCGCGATCGAATCGCCGTGGCCCGCGTCCGAGGTGACCAGCGGGCCGCGCACGGTGAGCCGAGCCGCGTCGGTGAGCTGCTCGACCGCGGTGACCTCGCCGACCTCTTCGACAATTCCCGTGAACACTGCTGCCTCCTCGCCCGGCCACCATCCTCGGTGGCCCTTCCATCCAACACCCGTCCGGCTCCGGGAGCTTCCCGGGCCGGAAGGTCAGCTGACGCGGAGGCGGGCGGCCTGCTCGCGCAGCGCGGCGACGGCGCGGCCCGGGTCCTCGGCCCCGTAGACAGCCGAGCCCGCGACGAAGCAGTCGACGCCCGCTTCGGCGGCCTGTTCGATGGTGTCGGCGTTGATCCCGCCGTCGATCTCGACGACCAGCTTGAGGTGGCCGGTGTCGACCAGCCGGCGCGCGGTGCGCACCTTCTCCAGCACGTCGGCGATGAACGACTGCCCGCCGAAGCCCGGTTCGACCGACATGACGAGCAGCGTGTCGTAGTGCTTGAGGGTTTCCAGATGCGGTTCGAGCGGCGTGCCCGGCTTGATCGACAGCCCGGCCTTCGCACCGGCGGCGCGCAGGTTCTTCGCCAGCTTGACCGGGTCCGCGGCGGCTTCCACGTGCACGGTGACGTTGTACGCGCCCGCCTCGGCGTAGCCGATCGCCCAGCGGTCCGGGTCGTCGATCATCAGGTGGCAGTCGAGCGGCAGGTCGGTGGACTTCAGCAGCGACTGGACCACCGGGAGGCCGAGGGTCAGGTTGGGCACGAAGTGCGCGTCCATGACGTCCACGTGCACCCAGTCGGCCCGGGTGTCCCCGGGGTGCGCGACGGCCGCGATCTCCTCGCCGAGCTTGGCGAAGTCGGCGGACAGGATGCTGGGTGCGATGAGAGGTGAAGCCACGACCCGAGTGTAAGAGGACCCCGTTCCCGGCTGTTCACCGGCCGTGACCGCACCGGAGTTCGCTTTCCGGACACCGGGCGCTCATCCGGATTCTCCGTCTCGAACATATCGGCGAGCACTAATGGGTCACGTCCGGAAATTCCGGACGGGAAGCATTTCGAGGAGAACCATGAGAACGGTCTTGGCAGGCCGCCGCAAGTGGCTGGCCGCGGGCGCGCTCGGCGTCGCGATGGTCGCCGCCGCCCCGGTCGCGATCGCCGGGCAGGGCAACCAGGACGACCAGGCCGCGCGCGCCGCTTCGGCCGGCGCGGGCGACCGCACGCAGGAGATCCGCCAGGCGATCCAGGGCGGACACGCGCGCAACGTCATCCTGTTCATCGGCGACGGCATGGGCCAGTCCGAGATCACCTCCGCGCGCAACTACGAGCGCGGCGCGGCGGGACGGCTCGCGATGGACGAGTTCCCGCTGACCGGCGACTACACCACGTACGCGGTCGAGAAGGGCAACCCGGCGAAGCCGGACTACGTCACCGACTCCGCGGCGTCCGGCACCGGCTGGGCGACTGGCACGAAGACGTACAACGGCGCGATTTCCGTGGACGCCTACGGCAACCCGGTCCCGACGCTGCTCGAACTCGCCAAGCGCAGCGGCCTGCGCACCGGCGACGTGACCACCGCCGAGGTCCAGGACGCGACCCCGGCCGTGCTCGGCGCGCACGTCGTCGACCGCGACTGCAAGGGTCCGCAGGAGACCTCGAAGAAGTGCGCGCAGAACGCCAAGGAGAACGGCGGCGCGGGCTCGATCTCGGAGCAGCTCGTGCAGACCCGCCCGGACGTGCTCCTCGGCGGCGGCGCGAAGTACTTCGACCAGAAGGCCACCGCCGGGCAGTTCAAGGACAAGCCGGTCCTGGAGCAGGCCAAGGCCGCCGGGTACACCGTGGTGAACACCGCGGACGACCTGGCCAAGGCCCGTCCCGGCAAGCCGCTGCTCGGCCTGTTCGCGCCGGGCAACATGCCGGTGAACTGGACCGGCCCGAAGGCCGTGCAGGGCGGCACCGCGCCGACCCGCTGCACCCCGAACCCGGCGCTGCCGAAGACGCAGCCGAAGCTCGTGGCGCAGACGCAGAAGGCGTTGCAGCTGCTGGAAGACCGGCGGAGCAACAAGGGCTTCTTCCTCCAGGTGGAGGGCGCGTCGATCGACAAGCAGGACCACGCGGCCGACCCGTGCGGGCAGATCGGCGAGACGATCGACTTCGACGCTGCCGTCGCCGCTGGGCTTGCCTACGCGCGCAGCCACACTGACACGCTCGTCGTGGTGACCGCGGACCACGGGCACACCAGCCAGATCGTGTCCAATGACGCGAAGACGCCTGGTCAGACCGCCACGCTGATCACCAACGAGGGTGCGAACATGACCCTCAACTACGGCACCGCGCTGCCCGGTTCCTCGATGGAGCACACCGGGACGCAGGTCCGGATCGCGGCTTACGGGCCGCAGGCGGCGAACGTCGTCGGGCTGACCAACCAGACCGACCTGTTCGGCACCGTGAAGCGCGCTCTTCGCCTGCGCTGAGCCTCAAGTCCGTGAGGGGAGCCCTGAGGGAATCTGATTCCCTCAGGGTTCCCCTCACGGCTTTTCACGCGGGCGAGGGCAGCAGGTCGAGAGCTTCCGACCACGGGCGGCGCGGGTCGAGCCGGTGCAGCCGGACGCCTGCTTCGGTCAGGGTGTCCAGATGCCGCTGCCAGGCCGGGTGATGCGCCCGGGTCGGCTGGGTCTGGTACGCCACGACGATGGTGATCCCCGGTGTGCCGAGGACATCGCCGAGCAAGGTGAGTGCCTGGTTGTCGGCGATTCCCAGCGCCAGCTTCGCCACCGAATTAGCCGAAGCGGGCGCGAAGAGGAACACCTTCGGGTCCGGGTGCGGGCGTGGTTCGCCGGGCAGCCGGGACGCGCTGCGCACCGGAAGGTCCGTCGTGGCTTCGAGTTCGCCCAGGCCGCCGGTCGCTTTCAGCCAGCCCCACGCGGTCGGGGTGAGGGTGATGGCGAGCCGCCAGCCGCGGGCGACCGCTGGTTTCGCCAGCTCGTCGGTGAACCGGGTGTCCAGCCCGCCGCACGAGCTGGCGACCAAACCCAGGTCTGTCACGGTTTGCGCAGCACCGCGCAGAACATCGCGTCGGTACCGTGTCGATGGGGCCACAGCTGGACGTACGGGCCGTTGCCGAGTTGCGGCACGCCGGGGAAGAGCTCGCGGGCGTCCAGCACCTCGGACTTGGTGCGGCGGGCGGTTTCGCCTACCACGCCTTCGGTTTCGGCCAGGTGCGGCGAGCACACCACGTACGTGACGATGCCGCCCGGACGCACCAGGTCCAGCGCCGCCATCAGCAATTCGCCCTGCAGCTTGGTGAGGTCCGCGACGTCCGACGGCTTGCGTCGCCACCGCGCTTCGGGGCGGCGGCGCAGGGCGCCCAGGCCGCTGCACGGGGCGTCGACCAGGATCCGGTCGTAGCCCGGTTCGAGGCCGGATTCGCGGCCGTCGGCGACGTGCACGGTGACCGGCAGGCCCTCGGTGGCGTTTTCGATCAGCCGTGCGCGGTGCGGGGCCTTCTCGACCGCGTCCACGCGCGCGCCGCTGATCTTGGCCAGCGCACCCAGCAACGCCGCTTTGCCGCCGGGTCCCGCGCACAGGTCCAGCCAGCGCTCGTCGGAGCCTTCCAGCGGAGCCTTGGCGACCGCGATGGCGCACAGCTGGCTGCCTTCGTCCTGCACCGCGGCGAGGCGTTCGCGCACCGGTTCCGCGTCGGCCGGGTCGCCCGCTCCGGCGGGCAGGTGCACGCCGTAAGGCGAATACGGCGCGGTGTCGCCGCCGGTGATCGCGGCCAGTTCGTCGGCGCTGATCTCGCCGGGCCGGGCGACCAGGTGCACCTCGGGGCGGGCGTCGTCGGCTTCGAGGGCGGCCTTCAGCTCAGCGCCCTTGTCCCCCAGCGCTTCCGCGAACGACCGGGCGACCCAGCGCGGGTGCGCGGTGCGGAGCGCGTACGCGCCGATGGGGTCGGTGGCCTCGTCCGGCGTCAGCTCGTCCAGCCACTGCGCTTCGTCCTTCGCGGACACCGCGCGCAGGATGGCGTTCGTGAATCCCGTTGCCCACGAACCGGCTTCGGCGCGCACGAGGTCCACAGTGGACCCGACTGCGGCGTGCTCCGGGATCCGGGTGCGCAGCAGCTGGTAGACGCCGAGGCGCAGCGCGTCGAGCACCACCGGGTCGGTTTTCTCGATCGGCCGGTCGGCGCACGCGGCGATCACCGCGTCGAGCAGGCCCTGCGCGCGGGCCGAGCCGTACGTCAGCTCGGTGGCCAGCGCGGCGTCGCGACCGCTGACCCGGCGTTCCCGCAGCAGCTGAGGCAGGACGAGGTTGGCGTACGCGTCCTTCTCGCGCACGGCGCGCAGCACGTCGAAGGCCACCTGACGGGCCGGGTCGATCTCCGGCGGACGCCGCGGCCCCTGTTTGCGCGGAGCCGGACGGCCCCGCTGCGGCCGTGACGGCCGTCGTTCTCCACGCTCGTTCACTGGAGGCGCTCTCCTTCGTCGATCCTCGTGCCGCGCGCCCAGTCGGTGGCCGCCATCCGTTTCTTTCCGGCCGCCTGGACCTCGCCCAGCCGCACCGGTTTCGTCGCCGTGCCCACGAGCACGCGCTTGCGCTCGACCACCAGCTCGCCCGGCCGCGGCCCGGGTTCGTCGAGCACGGTGACCGGCCCCAGCTTGAACCGCTCGCCGCGGAACTCCGCCCACGCGCCGGGATCCGGCGTCACCGAACGGATGTGCCGGTCGACCGCCGAGGCCGGGTCGGCGAACGAGATCCGCGCGTCCTCGACGGTGACCTTCGGCGCGTAGCTCATGCCCTCGCCCGGCTGCTCGACCGCGCGCAGCGTGCCGTCCTCGATGCCGTCCACGGTGGACACCAGCAGGTGCGCCCCGGACTCGGCGAGCCTGCCGAGCAGCGCCCCGGACGTGTCGGCCGGGCCGATCGTCTCGGTCACCACGCCGAACACCGGCCCCGCGTCGAGTTCCTTCACGATCCGGAAGGTGGACGCGCCGGTCATCTCGTCCCCGGCCCGGATCGCCGCTTGGACCGGGGCCGCGCCGCGCCACGCGGGCAGCAGCGAGAAGTGCAGGTTCACCCAGCCGTGCTTGGGGATGTCGAGCGCGGACTGCGGCAGCAACGCCCCGTACGCGACGACCGGGCAGACGTCCGGAGCCAGCTCGCGCAACCGGGCGAGAAACGCCGGGTCGCCGGCACGCGCGGGCGTCAGCACCTCGATGCCGTGCTCGTCGGCGAGGGTCCCGACCGGGGACCGCAGCACCTTGCGGCCGCGCCCGGCCTGGGCGTCCGGCCGCGTGACGACCGCGACGACCTCGTGCCGCCCGGATTCGATCAGCGCGCGCAGCGACGGCACGGCAGGCTCCGGGGTGCCGGCGAAAACGAGACGCATCACCGCACCTCCGGAAGGGAAAAGGGGATTTCAGGCTGGTCGGACATCGGAAGGAAGTCTAGAAGACCCCCTCCCCGGCGGCGCGGCGCGGGCGGCCAGCCGCGGCGGGCGCCAGGATCGGGTATATGACCACGCTGAAGGCGACCCTGCACGACGACCTGACAACCGCGATCAAGGCCCGCGACCAACTGCGCTCGGCCACGCTGCGGCTGACCCTCTCGGCGATCGGCTACGAAGAAACCGCTGGCGACACGGCCCGCGAACTCTCCGACGACGAGGTACAGAAAATCATCACCCGCGAGGTGAAGAAGCGCCGCGACGCCGCCGAAGCCTTCGAAAAGGCAGGCCGCGCGGACTCGGCGGAACGCGAACGCGCCGAGGCGGAGGTCCTCACCGCCTACCTGCCCGCCCAGCTGTCGGACGACGAACTGCGCACGCTGGTCACCGAAGCAGTGACCGAAACCGGTGCCTCCGGGATGGCTGGCATGGGCGCGGTGATGAAGGCAGTACAGCCGAAGATCGCCGGACGCGCCGAAGGCTCCCGCGTCGCCGCCGAGGTGAAACGCCAGCTCTCCGCCAGCTGACCGCCCGGTCTCTGCTCCCACCACCGAGGTCCGTGAGGGCCACCTTCACGCCCCCTGATTCCTTCAGGGTTCCCCTCACGCCCTCGGCAGTCCCCGCGGGAAGCCACCGGACTTGGTTCCCCTCACGGAACCCTTCGCGGCCCTCCCCCCTCACCGCACGACCGCACCCAATGTGGCATTGGGTGCGTCAGATGCACCCAATGTGGCGTTCGGTGCGTCAGATGCACCCAATGCCACATTGAGGTTTTCTCAGTAGCGTCCGTGGTGTTCGTGGTGGGTGAGGACGAGGGCTGCTTGGGTGATGTGGCCGATGCGTTTTGGGCAGAGGGTGACGTGGCGGAGGGCTGCCCAGCGGGTTTTCAGTATTGCGGCGGCGCGTTCGCCGAGGCAGCGCAGGCGGGTGTGGAGCAGGTTGACGGTCTGCTCGTCGAGGGTCAGGGGCGGTCGGCCGGCGGCCTTTTTGACCGGGGTGAGGATGCCGGTGCCGGCGGCGTGGTAGGCCTTGTCGGCCAGGGTTTTCAGGCCCTGGGCCGCGGCTGCGGTGAGAGCGCCGGTGATGCCGTGGTCACGCGCGGCGGTGAGGTCGTTGCGCGAGCCCGGCGTGACCGGGGAGACCCAGAGCGGGTAGCCGTCCGGGCTGGCGAGGAACTGGACGTTGCCGCCGAAACGGCGGTGTTTGCCCGAGTACCACAGATGCACGGTGGCGCCGCGGTTGCGGCCTTTGGTTTTGGTCGTGGTCGCCGCGACCCGGTCGCAGCCGATCAGGGCGCCGTCGAGGACCACGTGCGTGTCCCCGGCGGCGCGGCGCTGCTCCAGGACCTGGTGCAGGTCCGGGGCCTGGGCGGCGAGCGCGGTGATCGCCTCGTGCAGGTACCGGTAGGCGGTGGCGACGCCGACGCGGTGGTCGGCGGCCAGCCGGTGCACCGGGACGGCGTCGCGGAACCAGGCCAGCACCAGCACCGCCTGGCGATACGGCGACAGCGCCCGCCGGTGCCGGCGGGTGCCGCGGCGGCGGCGCTCGGCGCGCAGGACGCGCGCGACGAACAGGGCAAGCTCGCGCGCCACGTCAAGCGTGGCACCATAGGCAATCACGTGGGGCCCCTGGGTTTTCCCGGACTCGATCTTCAGCAAATCCAGTCCTACCAGCGGCCCCACGCCCCATCTCCCGGCGACACGCACACCGCCCAGCCCTACTGAGAAAACCTCATTGGGGCGCTAGCCCCCACCCCTCACCCACCCCTCACCCACCCGCCACCCGCGAACCCAACTCATCAAGGCACCCAAGCCCCGCGCCCCACCTCCTCACCGCAACCCGCGCTCCCAACCCCACCAAGGCACCCACACCACCCCCTCAACCACAGCCCGCCCACACAAACCCGCCAGCGCACCTAAGCCCTGCGTCCCACCTGCCCAGCCGCACCCGCGCGCACAACCCCACCAACCACCCAAGCCCCGCGCCCCACCACCCCAACCGCAGCCTGCGCACACAAACCCACCAACGCACCCACACTCCCCCGCACCCCGATACGAAGCCAAAAACGCGGACGGCGGGTGCTTGTCAAGGCATCTTTCCCGCCTTGAAAAGCACCCCCCCGCCGGGCTGACAAAAAGC